>NZ_JBUDGD010000015.1:0-109199 GCF_055484735.1 Pseudomonas sp. 15C
AAATGTGTGTTCGACTCGGTTTTCACGTCGACGTAGCTCTCGCATCCACCCCGGTCAGTCCCCTCTCCCTCCGGGAGAGGGTTAGGGTGAGGGGCTTTTCAGCTGGGTGTTGGTGTTTGGTGGATTTCGTGGTTATCCAGCACGCGGTTCACGGCCAGTTCCGCCAGCATGATGATCTGCTGGATCGCCAGTATGGTCCGGCGTTGCGGCAGGTCGATGTAGGCGGCGATGTCGCTGGTCATCAGGCTGGCCTGGGCCAGGGATTCGCAGGCGTGGACCAGCAGGCTTTCGCTGTCCTGATCGGGGGCGACCTGGAACATGGTGCTGGGTTTGTGAAAGCGCAGGGTCAGGGCGTTGGGTTTGAGGTAGTGGTCGAGGGCGCGGTCGGCGGCTTCGTGGAATTTCTTGGAATCGGGGGATTCGTATGGCGAGGTGTCATCGGTTTCTGGCGGATTGGGGGTCGGTTTTTTCATTGTGAAGCTCCGAATGATAAATGGGGCTGTCACTCTCAATCACCGCGACGCGACAGAGGGTGGCAGCTGTACGCGGGTTCGCGGACCGAGCCATTCGGCAATCTCGGCATACCCGAAGGTATCCCGCGCACAGCCACCATCAAACCAGACAGAAAGCACCGGGGCGCTTCGGTTGGGGTTGGCGATTATGCATCAAATCGAATGAACAGCCCGGGCCGCGACGCCCGTTCGCTGAATTTGCAGCGACGCTAAGAGCCTATCCAGCCGATTTCCGAGGCACAACCGACGCGATGTGTCGGAAAACTCTCGCTCACAACGTGCTTCTGTAGGACGAACACCGTCCTTTGTAGGAGTGAGCCTGCTCGCGATGGCGGTAAATCAGTCACCGGGATGTTGAATGTCATACCGCCATCGCGAGCAGGCTCACTCCTACAGGTTTTGTGGGGGATTCAAAAAACTGGCGTGCACAAAAAAGGCGATGTCCCTCACGAGACATCGCCTTCATTTTTACCGCGGCTAACGCTTATTCCGGCAGTTTGTACGCAATGATGTAGTCACCCATCTTGGTACCCAGCGAGCCATGACCGCCGACAACCAGCAGGACGTATTGCTTGCCGTCCTTGCCGGTATAGGTCATCGGGGTCGCTTGACCACCGGCTGGCAGACGCGATTTCCACAACTCTTTACCGGAGTTGACATCGTACGCGCGCAGGTACTGGTCGAGGGTGCCGCTGAGGAAGCCGACGCCGCCAGCGGTGACGATCGAGCCGCCCATGCTTGGCACGCCGAGGGTGAAGCCGATCGGGATGGGCGAGCTGTCGCGGCTGGTGCCGTTCTTGCGTTTCCACACGACTTTGCCGGTGGTCAGGTCGATACCGGCGACGTAGCCCCAGGCCGGGGCCTGGCACGGTACGCCCAGTGGCGACATGAACGGGTGCATGATCACGGCGTAAGGCGCGCCGGTGTTTGGCTGCACGCCCGAGGTTTCGCTTTCGCGTTTGCTGCCGGCTTCGACTTGCTCGCGCGGCACCATTTTCGACACGAAGGCCATGTAGTTCGGGCTGGTGAACAGCATCTGGCGAACCGGGTCGACCGAAACGCCACCCCAGTTGAACACGCCGACGTTACCCGGATAGATCAGGCTGCCCTGTTCCGATGGCGGGGTGTATTGGCCTTCGTAACGCAGTTCCTTGAACTGGATGCGGCACAGCATCTGGTCGAATGGGGTCGCGCCCCACATGGCTTTTTCGTTCAGTTCCGGGGCCAGCAGGTTGAGGTCCGAGCGGGCCTGGGTCGGTGCAGTGTGGTCGCCTTTGACAGCGCCTTGCGGGACCGGGATTTCCTGGATCGGGATGATCGGCGTGCCGTCACGACGGTCGAGGACGTACAGGCTGCCCTGTTTGGTCGGGGCGATCAGCGCCGGTTTCACGCCTTCGGCGGTTTTCATGTCGAGCAGGGTTGGCTGGCTGCCCACGTCCATGTCCCACAGGTCGTGGTGGGTGAACTGGTAGTTCCAGCGCACTTTGCCGGTGGCCAGATCCAGCGCAACGACGCCAGCGCTGAACTTCTCGGCGCCCGGGGTGCGGTTGCCGCCCCATTGGTCCGGGGTCTGGTTGCCCAGTGGCAGGTAAACCATGCCGAGTTTTTCGTCGACACTGGCCAGCGACCACATGTTCGCCGAGTTGCGGCTGTAGGTTTCGCCTGGGGCCAGAGGCTCGGTGGCGTCTGGCTTGTCGCTGTCCCAGTTCCATACGAGGTGACCGTCGCGCACGTCAAAGGCGCGGATCACGCCGGATGGCTCGTTGGTCGACTCGTTGTCAGTAACGTGACCGCCCATGATCACCAGATCACGGGTAATTGCCGCCGGCGAGGTGGAGTAGTAGCCACCGGCGGTGAACGGGCCGATGCCTTGGGTCAGGTCGACCACGCCGTTGGTGCCGAAGCCTTCGCAGATCTTGCCGGTGTCGGCGTTCAGTGCGATCAGGCGGGCATCCGCGGTTGGCAGGTAGAGGCGACGCGGGCAGGCCTGGGCAACGGCCTGGCCGGCGGCGGAGATGACCGCGGAGCTGGCGTTTTCCGACTTGGCGTAAGCGGCTTCGTCGTAGTACGAAACGCCACGGCATGTCATGTGCGCAAAGCCTTTGAAGCCGACCGGGCTCTTGATCTGCGGGTCGAAGCGCCACAGCTCTTTACCGGTGTCCGGGTCCAGCGCCAGCACTTTGCTGTGCGCGGTGCACGCGTAGATCATGCCGTTGGCTTTGAGCGGGGTGTTTTCGTTGGTCAGCTCGACCGGGTCATCCTTGGTTGGCAGATCGCCGGTCTGGATGCGCCAGGCTTCCTGCAGCTTGCCGACGTTGGCCGGGGTGATCTGCTTGAGCGGCGAGTAACGGTCACCGAATTCGGTGCGACCGTAGGCCTGCCAGTCGCCGTCCGGCATGGCCGGTGCGGTGCTGGTCGTGCCGGCGGTTTCGCGGCCCAGTTCGCCGAAGGTTTCGCCCGGATGGGTGAACAGGCTGGCCAAAGCGGTAACGCCGGCCAGGATCACCGCGACGGTCAGACCGCCGGTGCCCATTTTCGCCGGGCCGTTGAGCAGCAGCGGACGGCGGAACCACGGCAGCAACATCACGAAACCGAGGACAAACCACAGCGCCAGACGCGGCACCAGTTGCCACCAGTCCAGACCGACTTCCCACAGCGCCCAGACGGTGCTGGCGAACAGGACGATGGCGTACAGGCCCAGCGCCGCACGACGACGCATCAGCAGCAGAATGCCGCTCAAGGCGATGCCGATACCGGCCAGCAGGTAGTACAGCGAGCCGCCAAGCGTGCTCAGCTTGATTCCCCCGGCCAGCATGGCCAGGCCCATCAGTAGAAGCAGGATGCCGAGCAGGGCGGGTAGCAGCCGCCCCCGGCTCGAAGCACTTTCGGTGCTCATAGTGTGATTCTCCGTGACGTTTATGTAGTCCCGCGCTGTAGTCACTTTAGATGACGATTTGGCGCAGGCATGGTTCAGATAAAAACTTGTTCGGCTAACGAAATGCATTTGTGTAGGAGTGAGCCTGCTCGCGATAGCGGTTTTTCAGTCACTGGAGAGGTCGCCTGGAACACCGCTATCGCGAGCAGGCTCACTCCTACAGGAGGTTGCGTATTCTTTAGAACGACGACTGGATCTTGATCCCGCCGATCAGGGCGTCGTCGACGTCGTTCACGCCACCGGGGTGGCGGATGTATTGCAGGTTCGGGCGTACGGTCAGCCAGTTCGTCACGTGCACGCCGTAGTACAGCTCGGCGCTGTATTCGGTGTCTTGCGGTGGCAAAAAGGACGGATCGTCGTAGTCATACACGGCGTTGGCGCGGTTGCTCGCTTCGGCGTTCTTGCGATAGGCCGGGTTGACGTGCACACGGGCCAGGGCGAAACCGATGTCGTCCCTGGCGCGCGCGTCGAACGGGCCTTTGTAGGTGAGGCCGGCCTGCACGTAGTTGTCGATCGCGTTGGTTTTCTTGTCGTGCATCGTCGCGTTGGCGAACACGCTCAGGCCGCGGCTGTTATCGCTGGCCACGCTGGTGATCTGCTGCTGGAGGCCCAGCCACACGCCGTGTTTGCTCGACGCACTGCGATAGGCTGCGCCGCTCAGGGCCGCTGGTCGGTCGTTCTGGTCTTTGTAAACGTCCGAAGCCTTGGCATTGCTGTAGTAATAACCGGCACGGTATTCGCCCGGCAGGCCGTTGAGCTTCGGCGTCCACACCAGTTCGATCGGCAGGATCGCCCCTTGGGTGCCGCTGCCGCTGAGTTTGAAGCCGTTGCCGCGATCAAGGTTGGACGGATTCTGCTCGTACGCGCCGACCTGTGCGTACAGCTCCGGCGTCAGGTGGTATTTGACCCGCAGCGCCCATTGGCTGACCGGCCAGTTGTACCAGATGCCGCCGACCCAGTTGCCGACCTGCGAGCCACAGAACGCCAGGTTCTGGAAATCGCAGGGGAAGCTGTTGAAGTCTTCGCCTTCGCCGAAACGGCCGACCTTGATGTCGAGCTTCTGGTCGAAGAATTTCTGCTGATACCACATTTGCGTCAGCCGGGTGGTCTGGCCACGGCCCCAGACTTCCTGAGCGGAAGTGAAACCACCGACCCGTGGATCGTTGATGCGGTCGTTGCTGATGTTGTTGCCGCTGCGTTTGGTAATGGTCAGCTGAAACTCGGCGGCGTCCCAGCCGAGGATCTTCTGCAGGTCCAGGTGCGTGCCGAGGCCGAACTGGTCGCTGTAACGCGCGGTGCGGTCATGGTCGTAGCCGCCGTGCAGGTTGCTGCCCATTTCGCCGGTGTAGTCGAGTTTGAAGTCGTAGCCTTTTTCCGCGAGTTCGGTGCGCGTGCCGTTCCAGTCACCGAGCATGTACGGTGATTCACTGTCGAACGCAGGCGCCGCTTGCGCGCAAGTGGCGAGGCCCAGCGCAGTGCAGCCGCCAAGGATGCGCAACGTGGAGATAGCGCTGTCTCGGGAGAAGGAAAAATCAGCCATGGATAAGTCTTTTTTTGATGTTTTGGGAGTGCAATTTCGGCGCTTCAAAATGACGCAGGCAGTGAAGCGATTCAGCGGAAGGGCGGCAGGATAATGATCTGTAACAAATTGAGAAAGGGCTTTTGCAGACATGCAGCGTTTCGGATTCGGTAACAGTGCGGCAAACGGGCGCATCGTCGCCCGCTCGCCGGCCCGCGATGTTCTCGGGTTGACCTACATTTACAGTCAGGCCTTTCACCCGATCCCCCCCTCGGCTAAGGTGCGCGGCTTTACGCATTTTCACTTCGCTCGAAGGCCTGGCATGAACGAACCAACCCCTGATCCGCTGCACGGCGTGACCCTTGAACAGATCCTCAACGCGCTGGTGACCCACTACGAATGGTCGGGCCTGGCCGAGCGGATCGATATCCGTTGTTTCAAGAGCGATCCGAGCATCAAGTCGAGCCTGACATTCCTGCGCAAAACCCCGTGGGCGCGGGAGAAGGTCGAACGTCTTTACGTCAAGCTGATGCGCACCAAGCGACCGCTTTGAGATGGACGCAATCTGGCGTCAGCGCCTGATCACCTGCGCCGCTGTTTTGGGCTGGGCCGGATTGGGCATTCAGCTGTACCTGATCTTCTTCGCCCGTTTGAACGTCGGCGCGAGCCTGCTTGGCGGGCTGGTGAGCTTCTTCAGTTACTTCACGGTACTGACCAATACACTGGTGGCGACGGTGCTGACCTGTGCCGTCACACCGCGTGAATCGGCAGCGCAGCGCTGGTTTCTGCGGCCATGGGTGAGCAGCGGGGTGGCGGTGAGCATCGCCGTGGTCGGCCTCGCCTACAGCATTTTGCTGCGACATCTGTGGCATCCCGAAGGCTGGCAATTCATCGCTGACGAATTGCTCCACGACGTGATGCCGCTGCTGTTTCTCGCGTATTGGTGGTACTGCGTTCCCAAGGGCACGTTGCGCTTGTGGCATTTGCCGCTGTGGCTGATCTATCCGCTGGTGTATTTCATCTACGCCTTGCTGCGCGGGCATCAGCTCGGCGCGTATGCGTATCCGTTCATTGATGTGGCGGTGCTGGGTTATCCACAGGTGTTTATCAATGCCGGGGGGATATTGGTGGGGTTTGTGCTGATTGGCCTGTTGGTGATCAGCCTGGATCGACGACGTTCAATGCAGGCGTGAGCCTGCTCGCGATGGCGGTGTGTCAGTCAACAGAAATACTGAATGTCAGACCGCTATCGCGAGCAGGCTCACTCCTGCAAGGCGGTCTCATTCCTCCTCGGGAGTGGCTTCGGCACGCCAGTAGCCGGCGGCCTTGATGAACTGCTCATCGAGCCCGTGCTCATCGATCAACACCCGGCGAATCTGCCGTGAGACTTTCGTTTCGGTCGCGACCCACGCATACAGATTGCCCTTGGGCACCTGCAGTTGTTTGACGGTGGTCAGCAGGTTGTCCTTGCCGCCCTCGCGCAACACCCAGATCACATTGACCTGCGCGGCGCTTTCCAGCCGCTGCTGCTCGGCGCCGTTTTCCACTTCCACCACCACCAGCGCCTTGCGATTGGCCGCCAGGCCTTCGAGGCGGCGGGCGATGGCGGGCAGGGCGGTTTCATCGCCAATCAGCAGGTAGCTGTCAAACATGTCCGGCACGATCATCGAGCCACGCGGGCCGCCGATGTGCAGAAACTGGCCGGGTTGCGCCTGCTCGGCCCACGTCGAGGCAGGGCCGTCGCCGTGCAGGACGAAGTCGATGTCCAGCTCCATTTTTTCCAGGTCGTAGCGACGCGGGGTGTAGTCGCGCATTTCCGGTTTTGGTCCGTTGTCCTTGGCGGCGCCGAGTTCCATATTTTCCAGCGCTGCTGCTTGCTCGGCGTTCTGCGGAAACAGCAATTTCACGTGATCATCGGTGCCCAGGCTGATGAAACCCGCCAGCTCCGGCCCGCCGAGGGTGATGCGGCGCATGCGCGGCGTCAGGTCGACCACGCGCAACACTTGCAGCTTGCGACGTTTGATTTCATGCATGACGCGGTGAATGGTCTGGGTATCGACGGCGGTCATTCGGCAGTCTCCGAGGGAGGTCGAGCGGCGGGGCCGTCGACGATGGCTTTGGCGGTGTTGTTGAGCAGGTCGCGCACACGCAGGATTTCTTCCGCGCTCCAGCGTCCGTGGTGCATTTGCAGAGCGTGGCGCAGGTTGTGCACCGCCTCGTGGATTTCCGGCGGCCGGTCGTGACCGCGCAGCGAGCGTTTGCTGACCTCGATGCGCATGCGTACGCCGTCCAGCGCCACCGCTTGTTCCTCAAGCGAGATACGCCCGGCGTCGGTGACGCTGTAGCGTTTCTTGCCGCCCTCGGCGTCGCCGCTGATCAGTTCGCTTTCTTCGAGAAAGGTCAGGGTCGGGTAGATCACCCCGGGGCTCGGGCTGTAGGCGCCGTCGAACATGCTTTCGATCTGGCGGATCAGGTCGTAGCCGTGGCACGGCTGTTCGGCGACCAGCGCCAGCAGCAGCAATTTCAGATCACCGGGGGCGAATACTCGTGGGCCGCGGCCACCGCGTTCGCGGCCGGGGCGACGGTCGAAGCCGTCACGGGGCTCACCGTGTTCGCGGTGGGGTGAATGATGGTCTCTCATTTCAGTCTTCTCTCGTCGTGTTTAGATACAACGTAAGATATATCTTAACGAGGGTGCAAGACGTTTTTTCTCTGCGGTCTGCGTGGCTGACGAGCGGCAGGCGCCAGCGAAACGCAAGCACAGAAATCACGCAAGCGGAGCCACGCGCAATGACCGGAAAGTTAAAGTCATGGCTCTAGTTGTTGTAGAGTATAAGTTCTAAAAGTTGCGAAGTTACTGCCGGGGCGGGGCGAAGTTGCTGTATGGTTTTTTAACTAAAACTGTTTGTAGGGCATCGCTTACAGTTACTGTTTCGAATATCGCTATTTAGCTGTTTTTTCTTGCAGGTCATAGGGTTGTTTAACTACGAGGTTGTCGGAAGTTGCCTGCTTACTTTCCAGAGTCGACAGCCGATGATGCGCCCACATTGAAAGTTCAAGTTGATCTGGCTCAACTCGAGCGACGACTCGAGCAGTGTCTGCTTGAACTTTCAATGTTCATCCCCCTATCAAGCAAACAGGTACATAACGATGTTCAAGAAACTTGCAATCGCCGCTCCACTGGCTCTCCTGGCAATGACCTCCACTGGCGCATTCGCCGCCGGCGAAGCGTCGCACTCGATCAGCCTTGTCGCGCATGTGCCGACCAACGGTTTCTACGTCGTGCCGACTGACCCGGATCTGGTCAACAAGGACCAGGACATGAGCTACCAGCCGACTACCGGCAAAATGGCCGACGTCAATGGTTTCTTCGACGTGCGTAACAACAACGGTTCGGTACACGCCAGCCTCGAAAGTGCACCAAAACTGGTGTCCGGCAGTACCTCGATCGACCTGCAGGTCATGCTTAACAACAAGGAACTGACCCTGACCCCGCAAATGGTCGTCGGTGAAGCCGAGTCTGACGTCAACTACCGTGCACCGCTGAAAATTTCTGCCAAGGGCAGCAACTTCCAGCCGGGCGATTACACAGGTTCCGTGGCAATGATCTTCGACGCTGTGCCACCGGTCGGCGGCAACTGATCGACTGATCAGGTTCATAGCGCTCGCTTTCACGCGTGGCGTCAACCGACGGGGCAGGCAGCGATGTGTGCCCCGCCGGACTTTCATTGTCAGTAAACCAGAGTACGAGTTCATGTTCCCGATGACCCCCATCGCGGCTGCGCTTGCGCTGTTGTTTTGTGCCAGCGCAGCCGTCGCATCCAACACCGCCGGTACCACGCCACGCAGTCTGCTGGCGCAGGCCAAAGGCCTGCCAGCGGATTTCGAGGAGCATTTCTTTGATGTGCCGCTGGCGGTGCGGGTCGAAGTCGACCAGCAGCCGCTGGGCGAAGCCATGGTGGTGTTGTCCCGCGATGATCGCATCACCCTCCTCGAATTCACCGACACCAGTGAAAACCGTTTCGGCCCGTCCGAGCGGGAAAAGTGGGCCAGTTATCTCAAGCCCGGCGTGCCCTTGGGTGGGTGCAGCGGTTCCTGCCCGGATCAGTTTCTGGCCGTGCACTACAACCTGGAAGACTCACTGGTTTCGATTGTCACCGAAAACGCCGAACGCGACGTTGAGGCCAAGCGTTATTTCGAGCAACCCAGCGGCGGCAGCAGCGGCCTGATGGTGCGTAACCAGCTCAACCTCAACGGTGGTCAGGATCAGGACCTCGGTGGGCGTTTCGGCCTTGAAGCCAGCGCGAGCCTGGGCAACTGGAGCCAGACCCTCAACCTGCAAATGGCCCGTCTCGGCGGCCCGGACGACAAGCTTTATCACGCCGTGCATGAACTGCACACCCAGCGCGAACTGCAAGGCAGTTTCTTCCGCCTGGGCTATTTCACCCCCAATTCCGAAGGGCTGACGCGCCAACCGCGTACGTTCGGCACCAGCCCTGACACCGCTGTCGGCGTGATGTATGGCAGCTCCGACAGTCTGGCCATCAATAGCCCGATGCCCAGCGTGTACCCGATCTACGTCACCGCCAACCGCCAGGGTTCGGTAGAGATCTGGCGCGACGGCCTGCTGATCAACACGCAATCAGTACCGGCCGGGTTGCAGACCCTCGACACCCGGCCATTGCCCGGCGGTATCTACGAAGTGGAAGTGCGTCTGATCGAAGACGGCCAGATCACTTCGACCACCCAGGAGCTGGTGTACAAGCCCAGCAACTGGCGCAACCTCGACGAGCGCTGGCGCTACAACCTGTTCGCCGGCGAAGAAAGCAAACTGCTGAGCAACTGGGACACGCAATCGAGCGGCAGTCCGACCGCCGGCGCGGCGGTGAACTACTTGCTGCATCCGCGGGTGATTGTCGGCGCATCGGCGCGGCAGATTCGCGAAAAACTGCAGTACGGCACCTCGATCGACTGGACATTGGCCAATCATGTCAGCCTCTACGCCAACGTCTACAAGACCGAGGATTACGGCACCGGACTCGATCTGCAGAGCCTGTACAACTACGGTGCCGGCAGCATTGTCGTCAGCCACAACCGCAGCTGGCTCGACACCACCAACACCTATGACACCTTGCCCGATGGCACACGGATTCGCCCGCGTAACGTGTTCATCGGCCAGACCAGCAATTCCTCGCTGGCGCTCAATCATCGGGTCAGCAGCAAGAGTTCAGTCAACGCTCGAGTGGCGCACAGTGAGGGCAATGTCGAGGGCTTGGGCATCGATCTCGGCTGGACCCAGCGCACCACGCTGTTGGGCAGTGACGCCAGTTGGCGTTTGTCGATTTTCGATCGGCCGGGCAGCTACAGCAGTGGCGATGCGCGCAATCGTGGCGTCGACCTGAGCATCAACCTGGCGCTCGGTGCGCCCGGCCAGCAGATCACCGGCAGCATCGGCTCGCGCACCGCCCGCGATGGCCAGCGCGACAACAACGCTTCGCTCGGCTGGCGCAAGGATTTCAAGGATCACGTGCTGCAAAGCGTATCGGTCACCGCGCTCACCGACACCTATGGTCTGGGCATGTCCGGCCTGACCAACTTCCGCACCGATGCGGTCAACGGCGACGCGTTTGTCCAGCGCTCCTCGTACAACGGCAATTACACCGGCGGCCTCAACGTCGACAGCACGCTGGTGATCGGCGGCGAAAAAATGCTCCTGACCAGCCAGAGCGAAGTGCGCGGCGCCGGGCTGATCGTCGACGTCGAGTCGGACATCGACGATATCGTCCTGCGCGCCGATGACTACAGCGGCGGCGGTGCGGCGTTGAAGCCGGGGCGCAATTTCATTCCGATCACGGCGTACCAGAACAGCTCGGTGAGTTTCGACTTCGAAGGCAACAACGTCCCGGCGGCAACGATCGAGCCGGCACGTACCCGTTATCACCTGAACAAGGGCGGCGTCGAGTACCGCAAGGTGCGCGTGATGAAAACCTTCACCGTGCTCGGTCGACTGGTCAATGCCCAGGGCCAACCGCTCAAGGGGCACCACGTGATCAACCACGCCAGCCGTGGCGTGACCGAAGTCGACGGGTTCTTTTCGATGGAAATGAATGCCGGCTCGCCGACTCTGGAAGTGCGTCAGGGCAATCAGTTGCTGTGCCAGTTCCGTCTCAACGAGGCAGACCATCGCAGCGAGAACGACGTGCTGATGATCGGGGATTTGCGTTGCACGCCGGATACGTTGGCGGATGTCACGACCACTGAACAGAAGGCAGGTTGATCCCATGAAGATAATGACCACCGGTTGCGCTTTGGCGCTGGCGTTGAGCGCGTTCCCGGTACAGGCCGTGAATCAGGAAATTCGTGCGATGTTCCAGCCCGATCCTGCGCAGCCGTCGAAGAACCTGTTCGTCAACCAGACGCCCAACAGCGGGTATTGCTTGAATTTCCCCCCACAGTGCGCCGCCAACAACATGTTCAGCATTGAACTGCCGGTCCGTTATCAATCTACTCGCGCAATCATGCCGGGGGACGATGTCTCGCTGCGTGCACCTGCGGGCTGGCGACAGTTGACGGTGACCAATATGGATACTCAGGAAACGGAAGTCGTTGAACTGCGGGTAACCGGCATCGGCTCCCGATTTGTGCTGGGCGATACCGTGAAGAACCTGACGGGGGTCGAGCAACCCACAGGCCATGACATTCTCTGGACTTCCCAGTCTGGCTGGCTTTACGCCCCGGCGCCTTGCCTGGGCTCGGGCCTGGCGAGTTACAGCGACGTTGCCTATCGTTTTTTCTGGCGCACGCCAGTTGAAGCTGCGTGCACCAAGACGGCGGCTTTTCGCATTCCCTCAATGGACTACGAGACAATCGACTTCGCCTACGAGCTGAAAACGCCCAACCCGTTGGGCATGACTAGCGGCCTGTACACCGGTTCTCTCAACTACACGATGGGCCCCGGCGGCGACTTCGATATGGGCGCAGCGTTTCAGTCCGACGACAGCAACCTGACCCTTGATTTCGTCCTCGATGTGCAGCACACCCTGAAAGTCGACATTCCACCCGGAGGCAACAACGTCACGCTGGAGCCCGAAGGCGGCTGGGCACCGTGGATAAACAGCGGACGCAAGCCCAACAGGATCTTTCGCGACCAGCCGTTTCACATTTCGGCGTCGTCACGCTTCAAGGTCATGATGCTGTGCAGTTCGCAAGGGGGCAACACCTGCAACCTGGGCAGCACGGAGGGTAACTCTACAGAGGTGGAGGTGTTCATGACCTTGCCGCCAGGCATCACCCATGCCGGCGGCCTTGAGGTCAAGCGGCTTCCCCTGCGTTTCAACGACTGGATCGGGCCGTTTCAGCCAGGCCTTTATCTGGACCGCAAGCCCGGTGCGATCCATTTCGAAATGACGCGGTTTGCCATCGATTTTCTCCTCAGACCCGGCGTCAACGACCGCTTGCGTGGCAATGTCACCATTATCTGGGATTCGGAAGCATGAGCCTTTCAGTCCGTATCTTCGCAACCGTTCAGGAGTTCTCAACGATGAACCGTGGTTTTCTGCTGGGCGTGCTCAGCCTGTTTTGCCTGACTGCCCAGGCCGGTCCGCAGATCAATGTCGGCACCGTGTACGACTATCTCGATGCCGATAAAAGTACCTACCTCAAGCGCGTGTTCAACAGCGGCGATGCCACGGCGTTCGTCAAGGTCAATGTGCTGGAAATCGTCTACGACGCTGATGGCACCTCGCAGGAAATTGCCGTCGAGAACGCCGCCGACGGCGCTTCGCGAAACGGCCTGATGGCCAGCCCCGCACGGTTGATCGTGCCTGCGCAGGGCATGCAGGGCACGCGCTTGCTGTACATGGGCGCGCGTGATCGCGAGCGCTATTTTCGCGTGCGCTTCGTGCCGGTGGTGCCAGAAAAGGAGGATGAATTCGTGGTCACTAACGAGGAACGTGAGGACTACAAGAACTCGCTCTCAGCCGGGGTCAACGTGATGACCGGCTTCGGCACGATTTTTTTCGTCCGGCCCAAAGACGCGCGTTTCGACACGGTGGTCAATGACAGCGCCAACCGTTACGAACTGCGCAACAACGGCAACACGGTGATCATCGTCGATGAGTTCAAGAGCTGTTCGCTGACCACGGACAGCGACTGCGGCGCGACCACCAAACACCATGTGCTGGCTGGCAAGAGCTTCGCCTTCGACAAGGAAAAGGGCCGCGAATACCGCTTCTTCCTGATCGAAGGGGCCGACAAAAAAGCCCTGAAAACCGCCAGTCGCTAGATCCGCTTCCACTGACGCATCGGGTAATCAACATGATCAAGCAATGCACCATCATCGCGCTGATGCTCGCCACCGGGCTGACCGGCGCGCTGGCGTGGGCGGCTCGGGAAGAGCACACCTTCGAGGTGTCGCTGACCATTCCCAGTCGGCCGTTTTATGTCATTCCTGCCGAGCCGGACTGGATTCACCGGCCGCAACAGTTGTGGTGGGATTATCCCAAGGCCACCCTGGGCAGCCTCGAGAAAAACTTCGACGTTCGGCATGACAGTAGCGCGATCGATGCGCGCCTGCTGTTTGACCCGTATCTGGAAAATGGCCGACCCAATGAAGTGATCTCGTTGCGTGTCACCTTCAATAACGTGGTGCTCAGTTCGCACATCGTTCCGCAGCAAGTGGTCTCGAGGGAGGAGGCGGCTGCCGGCAAACGCGTGGCACTGAAGATCGAACCGATCGAGCCGGCCGGCGGTTACCGCTCGGGCGACTACAACGGCAATGTGTTGCTGATGTTCACTGCTGCGGCACCCTCCGGGGAGGCAGCACCATGAGTTTCAGGCGAATACAACCATGAAAAGAATCACCCTGGCGCTGGGCCTTTTGTTGATGGCGAGCGTCCCCGAGGCGCAGGCGATGAATCAGGAGATTCGGGCACTGTTTCAGCCTGATTCGTCGAAGCCCACCAAGAATGCATTCGTCAACCAGACACCGAACAGCGGGTATTGTCAGGCTCATCCGGTTGAGTGTGCCAACTTTCGTATGTTCAGCATTCGCGTACCGGCGCGTTTCACCTCGAGCCGCTACGTTGGCATCGGCGACTCGGTCGGGGTCAAAGCCCCCGCCGCCTGGCGCAATCTGATCGTGACCAATACCCAGACACAGACTACCGAAATGCTTGCGGTGCGCATCACGGGGCTTGGCTCCAATTACGTGCTAAGCCATCCGGCAATGCGTCTGGCCGGTGGCAGCACGCCGCTTGAGGCACATGGCAGACTGTGGACGACGAACAGTTGGGTCAACGGCGTACCGGGACCCTGCACTTACAGCGGCGTGGCCGAACATGGCCCGGAAAGCTTCCGGTTTTTCTGGAAGACCCCGTTCCAGGCGATGTGCGCAAAGGTCCCGGCCTACCACATTCCTGGCATGTCTTTCGATACGCTGGATTTCGCCTACGAAATGCTTACACCCAACCCACTGGGAATGGCCTCTGGCCGTTATGTTGGCTCCCTGAATTACACGCTTGGCCCCGGTGGGGATTTCGACATGGGTTCGCTGATGCAGGCGGATGATCCCAACCTGACGCTGGATTTCGTGCTGGACGTGCAGCACACCCTCAAGGTGGATGTCCCGTCAGGCGGCAATCATATCGTGCTGGAACCTCAGGGCGGCTGGCGCAGTTGGCTGGAAAACGGACGCAAACCCGTGCGGCTGTATCGCGATCAGATTTTCCACATCTCTGCGTCGTCGAAATTCACCATGAAACTGGAATGCGAGCACAGCATGGGCGTGGGCTCCGGTTGCGCCATTATCGACCGCGAAACCCGCTACGGCGGGGTGGTCGATGTCAGCGTCAGCCTGCCCAACGGCTTGACCGATGGCGCCGGCCAGGCGGTCAAACGTTTTCCGTTGCGGCCGCAGACCAGCCCGGTGTTTCAGCCGAGCATCTACGTCGATCGCAAACCGGGAACGCTGCATTTCGAGGTCGACAAGAACTACACCGATCTGCTGATCGACAACGCGAAAGGCCGGCCTTATCAAGGCAATATCACGGTGATCTGGGATTCGGAGGTCGGTTAAGGATTGCCAGCGCGGCCGAGCGGTGAGGCGCCGGCCGCGCTGAACATTCAGAGGCCGGCTCTTTTCAGTGCCTCACGGGTCAGGCGCCGCGACAGTTCGTTGCGCTGATAACCGATGCCGATCAACAGCTCTTCGTAACGGGCGTCGCTCATTGGTTTGTTTTCGAAAAATTGCGCAGTATCAGCGATACCCAACTGGCCTGCGAGGCGCTCGATCTTTCGGTTGAGGGGAGTCAGACTGGCCAGATCAGTCGTGCTGGCCCACTGCGCCTGCGCCTCGCGCAGTTCATCGAGCCAGCCTTCCTGCGGCTCGAACTCGCGAGCATTGCGTTCGTATTGGTCCGGGTAGGCCTTGAGCAAATGTTCTTCCCAGAAATTCTCGTAATACAAATCGAGCATGCCGTTGACCAGACCATCGCCCTGTTCGGCTTTGGTGATCGTCTCGAAAGCGATGTCGACTTTCTTTTGAGTCACACCCGAGCGTGGCCGGTAAAGCATGCCTTCTGATTGCCAGGGCAGTTGCAGGCGCTCGGCCAGCCCCGTTTCGAACGCCATGTGCACTTCGACTTCGTCCGGTGGCAAATTGCGCGAGTCGTTTTTGTTCAGTTGCACTTGTGTCCTGTATTCAAGCGCAGCTTCGTCTGTCACTCGGTTCAAGCGTGCCGCCGCGCGGGCCAGGCGCACGAGTTTGTCTTCAAGTACGGCAGGCGATGTCGATTCGCCGTAAGCCTTGGACACCAGTACTTTCAGGCCCAGCGAATTGAACAGCTGCGCGCCGAAATCGCCGCAGTCCTCGGGCGTGACGATCTGCTGGAACAGCGTCTCGCGCAGTTTCGCGTCCAGCGCCACAGCATCGACCATTTCCCAGACGCGTTGGGTCAAGCGTCTGCGACCATTGTCAGTCTGGTAATCGGCGCTTTCTCTAAGCTTGCGAATCACGCTGAAAAAACCGGCGCTGTCCGGCTCCGCCATCAGATCGTGCCAGGACTCTTCGCGGTATTTGCTGAAGGATGCTGTCGGGCCGAGCGTGTCGGGTTGTTGAGGAAACGATCGCCAGTGGCGAATCTCGTCGTCAGCTGCGGAGAAATAATCCTGCACCAATGCCAGGCCGACGGACTCGCGATAACCGCCAAGGCGAACGCGATCCTCAACGGACAGCCGCGACGTATCGAGCCGCGCTCGACTGAGGATGCGCGCCTGCACCGAGCCGGGCGTGACTTCGGGCAACGATTTGATCGGCGCTGCGCGCATATCCAGCATGAAGCTTTGCGGACGTTGCTTGTCCACCGCGCCAACCCTGAACAAACCTTCGGGCCAGCTCTCGATACGGGTGTTGGCCAGGCTCAGTTCGGTCAAGTGGTTCATCGCGCCGACATCCGGTGGCAGGTCCAGCGGATTGCCGTTCAGATTCAGCGTGCGCAACTGTTCCAGCTGGCCAAGCTGTTGCCGCGATTCGGACGTCAGTTTGATTCTGTTATCGGCCAGATCCAGGTCCTGCAAGGGACGCATCAGCCCGATGATGTCCGGGAGCGCCTGCAACTCACACTGCCGAGCGCTCAGTTGGCGCAGATTGGGCAAGCTGCTCAGCATCGCACTCGGATCCGGCGAAAGACGCGCTCTGTCCAGTTTCAGTGCGGTGATACGATCAAGGTGCTGTTTCATTTTCGGCCGCCTGATCAGGTCATTCCACCAGCGCTTCAGATCATGGCTCACCAGATCGGAAGACAGATCGAGCGTATAGCCTTGATCTGGACGGGCGCTGCGTTCGCCGAACATTTCGCTGCGGCGCTCGAAGCACTCTTTCAGGCGCTCCTCGATAAAGTCGCCGCCCTTGTGCAGGTAGTCCGAGGACAAGCCCGGATAACCGGTTTCCGGATCGACCTCTGTATAACTGCCGCGCCAGTCTGTTAACTCGTTTTGCAGATCCTTGCGTTCCTGCTCGAGCCGCGCAATGGCGTCTTTCGGCTCGCCCTTGCGCGTCAGTGCTTCAAGAAACGTGTTGGCTTCTCTTTCCGTCATTGCCGGATACAGATCGCGGATCCGTTCCTCAGGAGTCGAGCGGCGCAGAAACCTCGGCAAGCCCAGCAGTGTTTCGGTTTCGACGCTCACCATCGGGCGAATCGGCGGTTCAGCGAGGACCGTGCGGCGCTCGGCGGGGGCAGCCGCCAGTTCCATCAGCCAGACCTTCAGCGCAGCGCCCTGGCCGCGTCGATAGCCGATGCTGGTGAGTGTTTCGTCAGGCAGGGCACGCAAGATCGCTTCATGAAACTCGGCGGCGGCATGCAGCGAACGGGCGTTGGCGTCGAACACTTCGTAGCGGCCGTGTTCGTTTCTGATCAGACGCCTGAGCGTTTTTGCGTTGTCCGGTCCGCTGCTGCAACGCAAGGGCCCGTCAAAGGTGCCGTCGCGCACCTCGATGCGCAGGTCGGCGAAGGTGTCGGTGTGCAGGCGCAAGGTTCCCAGCGCGAGGCGTTCGCTGTCGGAGCTCAGTTGATGGTCGCGATAGAAACCCTCGTAGGCACGGCTGCTCCTGGCTTCGAAATCCAGCTCCCGTGCCTGATTTTTCAGACGCAACGGCAAGCGCTGTTCGTTCAGGGTGCGTTGCATTTCAGCGGCGCTGGCCTGGCCGAGCAGTTTTTCACCCAGCGGCAACGGCAGTTCGGGGAAGGTCTTGCGCACCACCTGCAGGTCAGCCTTGCCGGTGCGATCGGCCGCTTGATAAAGACGCTTCGACACGTCCTCGCGGCGTTTGTCGACGGCATCGGCGAGCTTGTTGCGCAGTGCTTGCACCCGTTCGGCGACGGGCACGTTACGACCCAGTAGTGTGCGCATCTGCCCCTCGTCAAGAAAGGCCAGCAGACGTTCCGGCAACTGTCCCGCGCAAAGCTCTGACTGGGTAACAGTCAGCGTGTCGGCGGCGCTGGCCATCGGGTTACCGTACTGGCGGGAATAACCGTCCAGATGGTCATACTCAACCTTCAACGCGCGCTCGTATGGCCAGCCCGGCAGGCTGGTGGCGATCGGCTCGAACCAGTCCGACTCGGCCGCGATCGGCTTGCCGGCGCGGATGTTGGCGCTGGCGACCTGCGCATCGTCGTAGGCCGCGTAACGCTTGAGACCGTCCGCCAGCAAGGGCGGCGGTGGGCTGCTGTCGCTGTGCATCCGGCGCAGGTGATGGTGGCCGGTGCCGCTGCTGATGCGAATCTGCTCCAGTTGCGTGGGCGAGAAGCGCTGGGCGCGATGGCCGAGGCGCGGCATCAATGCGTTGTCGTTCCAGTCCGCCGGGTTCTCTGCCTCATGCCGCCACGCGCCGTGCTCGTTGTGTTCCAGCAGTGGTTTGTAGGCGTTGGCACGCTCGGGATGCTTGGCCCGCCAGGTTTTCACCTCGGGACGCGACGAGGCCTTCTCCACGCTGTAGAGCTTGCCATCGAGCGGCAGCAGGCGTTCGCGGCCGTTATCGTGCAGGCCATGGGCGTCGGGTTTGGAGGCGATATCGAGTTGCAGGTTCTTTTGTTCATAGGGGCCAAGATCGGGGTTCCACAGCGATGCTTTGCCATCCGGCAATCGCACCGGCTTCATGCCGTCCACCAATGGCGATAGCTTGACCTTGAACGCCCCGGCGATTTCCGCACCGGCGCCGAACGCGGCCAGTTCGATGATGTTGGTCACCACGCTGATGACATGCTCACCCGCTTCCTGCCACAGGCCTTCGGCCATATCGACGATGCCTTCGATAACCTCAGTGGTCAGCTGGTAAGCGGTGTAAACCATCATCAGCTCACCCAGCCCCGGCACGAACGGTGTGACGATCAACAGGGCGACATTGAAAATGTCGGAGAGGATCTTCTTGAAGTTGTCCCACCAGGCCCAGCGCGCCTTGCTGTCGGTGTCGGCGGTGGAGACGGCGATCTCGCGCGCGTCGTTGAGAATCTTGTTGAGCTTCTGCTGATAGGCGTGGCGCCAGTAATCGCCCGAGACTTTCAGCCGTGCGAATTGCAGGTGGGGATTGTCCACGGCATCCTTGCGCCACGCAGGGCGCTGATCGGTCGGGTCGTCACGCGGGTGATAACGGGTGACAAACAGGCGCTGTTCGAGTTCGGCGAAAAAGTGCCCGCGTTGCTGATGATCGACGAACTGACTGAAGAACTGCCGGTAGGTCTGTTGCGTCGCGTCGCTGAAGCGGTCTTCGCGCAGCTGTCGGGTCAATTCCTCGCGAAAGGCTTTCAGCGAGGCGTATTCCTTGAGCGGGTGATCCGGATCGTGCGGAATGTACGCGATCAGACGACGAATGCCGCGGCTGTCGTTTTGTGTGGGGGTCAGCAGCAGGATCCCGGTCAGTCTGGTGCCGAGCAGCGACAGATCGGCGTACACCAGCGGGCGGTCGTTTAGCATCAGCGGGCGCCTTTCCTCTCTCAGGTCCAACAACATTTTGTAGGCGTCAGAGAAGATGTCGCGTTTGATCAGGGCTAATTGCGCGGCGACCGCGAGGGCATCCTTTTGGCTTTGGCTGACTTTGTATTGCAGGACACTTTCGGCCAGTGGCTCACCAGGCAGCAGATAGCTTTCCAGGTGCTTCTTGTACCTCGCGCCGAGGTCTAGCTCGCGGCACAGTTTTTGGAAATCGCTGATCGGCATGGTGTTTTTGATTGGCAAGACGTCGAACAGACCGCGGTCATCAGGCTTGCTGATGTAATCCGAGCCACGCCCGGCCGTTTCGCTGCGGGCGAAGTTGTGCAGTGCGGCATCGAGCAGCGATACCGTTCGGGTGACGACGCCCTCAGACACATTGATCGCGTACCAAGGGGTTTCAGCGGGAAGATAAAGGCGCAGGTACGTGCTTTTGACGTCCGGCTCGATGCCATGAAGCAACTTGATTTTCGCCTTGAGCAGCGGCTCGGCGAAGGCATACAGGTCGGTTTTCTCCAGCAGATGATCGACCTGATTCTGCGAGTTCCATGCTTTAAGATTGGCCGCGGCCAGTTCTTTCAGGTCAGCGGCGCTCGCCGAGGTGTACCAGGGCTGGGGCTTCAGGGACACGTCGGCCAAGGCGCGGGCGCGGTTGACGGTTGCGTTTTTGAAGCTGTCGTGGACGGCAGACTTGATGAATTCGTAATGCCGGCCTTTGTCTGGTTGTTCGGCAGGCAGGGGAGCGGGAGACATGGCCAATCATCCTTGATTGTTGAGGAATGATCAGCCTACCCACGGCAGGGCAAAACAAAAGTTCAAAGTTCGCCAGGCAAACGCTGCTGCGGGTGACTAACCCGACGAAAATTCGAATCGGAAAAGTACAGGAGTACCACCCGCCGACGGGAAAAAGCCTCACCCTGATTCAGAATGCCCCGACACGATTTGTTACCTCACTGTAGGACGCGGTGTGTCGTTCAGCGCCACGCTCGCGGTCTGCGTCGGCTGGCATTGCGAGGCGCTGCCCGGTTGCAGATACGGCGTCAGGATCGGCGCCATGCCCTTGAGCACCTGCGTGGGCAGGGCCGAGGTGAACTTGAAGTTCTCTGCCGAGCGCCCCGGAACGAACGCGGTCAGGGTGCCGAAATGATGGTCGCCGATGTAGAACACAAAGGTCGCGGTGCGGTTGATCGACTTCGAACTGATGATGCGCCCGCCCGAGCCGATGGCCGCAATGCGGTTGTCTCCGGTACCGGTCTTGCCACCCATGGCCAGCGGCGTGCCATCGGCCAGTTTGAAACTGCCGGAAACACGTTTTGCCGTACCGGCATCGACCACCTGCGACAGCGCCTCGCGCATGGCTCTGGCAACCTCAACGGGCATCACCCGTTTACCGACATGCGGGTCGTTGACCACTTTGGTTTCGTAAGGCGTGCCGGCAGCGAAATGCAGGCTATCGATGCGCAGCGTCGGCATGCGCACGCCGTCATTGAGAATGGTGCCGATCAACTCGGCGAGGGCGGCGGGGCGGTCGCCGGAACTGCCGATGGCAGTGGCCAGTGACGGCACCAGGTGATCGAACGGATAGCCGACTTTTTGCCAGCGCTGGTGAATATCCAGAAACGCTTCGATTTCCAGCATGGTGCGGATGCGGCTGTCGCGCGCGCCCTTGTGCCGACTCTTGAACAACCAGCTGTAGACTTCCTGGCGTTCGAAATGGCTGGCCTTGACGATCTCGCTGAAGGTGGCGTCCGGGTGGTGCAGCAGATAGCCGATCATCCACAGGTCCAACGGGTGGACCTTGGCGATGAAGCCTTGGTCGGGCAGGTCATAACTGCCGGGGCCATAGGCATCATAGAGGCGGATCAAGCGATCGTCGGTGAGTTTTTCGTTGAGCTTGGTGCCCTTGAGGTGCGAACGCACAAAGCGGTTGAAATCTTCCTGACTGGCTTCGGGCAGCAGATAGCGATGCACAGCGGCCATGCGGATCGGCGTCGGGCGCATGCTGTCGAGGAAAGTGTCGAGACGCGCCTGGGTGTCTTTGTTCCGGTATTTCTTCCAGAACTTGAGCAGGAACGAGGTGCCTTCACGATCAGCGAAACTGGCCAGGTATTCCTGACGCCGCGGGTCACGATCGTCCTTGAGCAGTTCGGCGTTCGGCCCGGAGTAGGTGGTGTAACGGACGATGTCGCGCATCAGCCGAATGAACGGCAGGTTGATCGATTCGCGAAGTGAATCGCGCAGGGTCGGCAGGCGGCCGTTGTCCTCTTTGCGAAAGTTGTGGAAGGTATGCAAACCGCCACCGGTGAAAAACGCCTCGCCGGGGCTGGCTGAATATTTGCGATCCAGCGCGGCGGCGAGCAGCTTCGACAGGTCGTGATCCTTGTTCTGCATCAGATAATCGATGACCCAGCGGCTCAGCCGGTCCTGATCGGGCACCTCGACTTTCTTCAGCTCGGCTGCGCTCATCGCGGCGTACTTGTCGTGCAGCTCGGCGATGATTTGCAGGTAGGTGGTGAGCACACGCATTTTCGCCGTTGAGCCGAGTTCCAGTTTGCTGCCTTCGTTGATGTCGAAAGGCTGGTCGGTGCTGTCGGTCTGCACCCGCACGCGGGAACCGTCCGCAGTCAGCTCGAACAGGGTGAAGCTGTAACGCACTTGCGTGGTGCTGGTCGGCGTCAGCAGGCGCTCGCCGAGCAGGCCGATTTCCGCGGCGTAGGCCGGGTCGGCGAGTTTTTTCAGGTACGCGGTGGCCTGGGTTTGCAGGTCGCCCTGCAAGGTGCTGGTAGCAGACAGGTCGAGGCGATCAAGGTCGTACAGCGGCCGGTTGAGCATGCTTGCCAGACGACTGCGGGCGGCACTGATGCCCTTGTTGGTTTCGATCGGCTGGATCGTCGGTTGGGTCTGCCAGTCACGGTACGACACGATGCTCGCCAGCGCGGCATCGGCGAGTGCGCTGTCGATCACGCCGTTCTGTTTGAGCAGGCGCAGGTGGCTGTCGGTCAGGCTGGCGAGATCCTCGCGGCCCTTGGTCAGGTAATACGAAGGGCGGCGCTGGGCGATCATCAACGAGAGCATTTCACGCAGGGCCAGGCCTTTGGCAGCCATGGTCTGCGGGTCGGTGGCCGGGCTGTTCAGTTGCTCGTTGGCCTTGGCAAAATCGCTGCCGTACCAGACCCGCAAGCCTTCAGCCATGCCATGCACTTCGCCGTGCCCTGGCACCGCCGACAGCGGCACACTGTTGAGGTAATCACGCACGATGTTCTGCCGTGCCCCCAGGGTCTGCGGCCCGTCTTGATAAGCGCGCACGCTGGCGGAAAACATCTGCCGGAGTTTCTCCGCGCCCGACGCGGTAAGGCCTTCCGGCGAGTGTCGATATTTTTCCAGTTGCGTCGCCAGCGTGCTGCCACCGGCCGATTGCCCCGGCAGGCGCAACAGCTTCGCCACCTGCGACCACGCGGCCATGCCGAAACGCGGCCAGTCCACTGCCGGGTTGGCCAGCGGTTGCTTCGGGTCGAGCAGAAAGCGGTTTTCGATGAACAGCAGGCTGTTGACCACCACCGGCGGGATCGCCGCGAAATCGGCATACAGCTGCTGCGGATAGTTGTAGCGGTACAGCGGCGCCGCGCGGCAATCGGTGATCGACAGGCCGGCCTGAATCTTTTCCGAATAGGGCACGAACAGGCCTTTGTCGGTGTAGCTGAGCAGCGCCGGCGAAAACCGTGTCTGTTCGGTAATCACGTAATTGCGCTTGAGCAAGCGCGGCAGGAATTCATCCAGCGAGCTGTACCCCAGACGCAGATCGAACGGCCCGTTGCCCGGATATCGAATTGCTTCGCTCGGCCCCGGTTCCAGTTTGTACGTCAGCGAGGCGGCGTATTGGCTGAGTTCGCGCGACTGAAAGCGCGAGGTGCGCATTTCTTTGGATGCAGCCAGCCCCACCACGATCGCGATGATCAGCAGCAACAACCAGAAAGCCTTCCACCCATGCCGATTGCGACGGGGTTTTTCAGGTACAGGCGCTTCATCCATACGTTCAGTCGGAACCACGGTTTTACTCGAATCGGTTTGCCATAAAGCGCCCATAGTCGATTGATCCATACACGCAGATTGATCGGACTTGTCTGAAGCTTAGACGGTGGTTGGCGCTGGCGAAGAAAATAAGGCGGGTGGGGTGCTGCCGATTTCTCCATAAAGCGCTGTCGCCTTTTCAGTGCCATGGCGCAAGTTTGCCGCTGCTTGCCTCCTTCACGTGGTGACGCAGCGGCGGCGTTGCCGTAGACGTAAGAGCACCGCAATAGAGCGGTCAGCGCACACCTGACGACGAAATCCGGGCATGACGATGCACCACTGCCGTGCAATACTCGGTGCCGTTAGAGATTGGCGAGTTTTGCTATGCGACCAGTTGATCGGATCGGTCTATCGGCTTAATGCGACAATTCTCGCTGAATCCCGTGTTTTTTAGAGTGAAAAGACCTGCAGCAAGGTTTTTATACTGACGTCCCGCTGATCTTTCAGGTTGCCCTGCAAGACGCGTCTGCCCACGAAGCCGACGCGGTTTCCTGCCCAGCCAAGGCCTATCGGCCGACGCTTCGAAACCCAGTGGTCATACCCAATAACAAGACGAGGTTGTACCCCTATGCCAGTTGGCAATTCTCTGCCTGACGGCGATACCGCTCAGGGCGGTCCGCTCAAACGTGAACTCGGCGAACGGCATATCCGCCTGATGGCGCTTGGTGCCTGTATCGGCGTCGGCCTGTTCCTCGGTTCGGCCAAGGCCATTGAAATGGCCGGCCCGGCAATCATGCTGTCCTACATTCTTGGCGGTCTGGCGATTCTGGTGATCATGCGCGCCCTCGGTGAGATGGCGGTGCATAACCCGGTGGCCGGGTCGTTCAGTCGCTACGCGCAGGACTATCTTGGCCCGCTGGCTGGTTTCCTCACCGGCTGGAACTACTGGTTCCTGTGGCTGGTGACGTGCGTGGCGGAAATCACCGCGGTGGCGGTGTACATGGGCATCTGGTTTCCCGATGTGCCGCGCTGGATCTGGGCGTTGGCGGCGCTGATCAGCATGGGCTCGATCAACCTGATCGCGGTCAAGGCTTTCGGCGAGTTCGAATTCTGGTTCGCCCTGATCAAGATCGTCACGATCATTGCGATGGTCATCGGCGGCGTCGGCATTATCGCGTTCGGTTTCGGTAACGATGGCGTGGCGCTGGGCATTTCCAACCTGTGGGCGCATGGCGGCTTCATGCCCAATGGCGTGACCGGCGTGCTGATGTCGCTGCAAATGGTCATGTTCGCCTACCTCGGTGTCGAGATGATCGGCCTCACCGCCGGTGAAGCCAAGAACCCGCAAAAAACCATTCCCGATGCGATCGGCTCGGTGTTCTGGCGGATTCTGCTGTTCTACGTCGGCGCGTTGTTCGTGATTCTGTCGATCTACCCATGGAACGAAATCGGCACCCAAGGCAGCCCGTTCGTGATGACCTTCGAACGTCTGGGCATCAAGACCGCCGCCGGCATCATCAACTTCGTGGTGATCACCGCCGCGCTGTCGTCGTGCAACGGCGGCATCTTCAGCACCGGGCGGATGCTCTACAGCCTGGCGCAGAACGGTCAGGCCCCGGCCGGTTTTGCCAAGACCTCGAACAATGGCGTACCACGCCGTGCGCTGCTGCTGTCGATTGCGGTGTTGCTGCTGGGCGTGATGCTCAACTATCTGGTGCCGGAGAAAGTCTTCGTCTGGGTCACCTCGATCGCCACCTTCGGCGCGATCTGGACCTGGGTGATGATCCTGCTGGCCCAGCTGAAATTCCGCAAAGGCCTGAGCGCCAGCGAACGTGCCGGCCTCAAGTACCGGATGTGGCTGTACCCGGTCAGCTCTTACTTTGCGCTGGCGTTCCTGGTGCTGGTAGTCGGCCTGATGGCGTACTTCCCGGATACGCGCGTGGCGCTGTATGTGGGGCCGGCGTTTTTGGTGTTGCTGACGGTGTTGTTTTACGTGTTCAAGTTGCAGCCGACCGAGGTAGCGCAGGGCTCGGCGCGCTCGGTTTCCTGAATCGATAGTCAGTCGCAAAGCGGGCGTACATTTCTGTACGCCCGCTGTGTTTCAGGCAGCGGCCACTTCCTGCGGCTCAAAACTGTCCGCCCGCGCCATCTGCCACATCCGCGAATAAAATTCGCCGTTCACTTCCCCAGTGAGCAATTCCCCCGGTTTCAAAAACACGTGCAACTGCGAGAACAGCTTGATCTCGGTCGCCGACATGCGTCGCACCAAGTGCTTGGCCGACAGTTGCGACGGATGCTCAAGCCCTGCGGCGGCGAGCATTTCCGCCAGCGCTTTGAGCGTGTTGCGGTGGAAGTTGAATACCCGCTGGGCCTTGTCCGGCACCACCAGTGCGCGTTGGCGCAGCGCGTCCTGAGTGGCGACGCCGGTCGGGCATTTGTTGGTGTGGCAGCTTTGCGACTGGATGCAGCCGATGGCGAACATGAAGCCGCGCGCGGCGTTGGCCCAGTCGGCGCCGATGGCCAGTACGCTGGCGATGTCGAAGGCGCTGACAATCTTGCCGCTGGCGCCGAGTTTGATCTTGTCGCGCAGGTTCAGGCCAACCAGGGTGTTGTGGACGAACAGCAGGCCTTCGCGCAGCGGCACGCCGATGTGGTCGGTGAACTCCACTGGCGCGGCGCCGGTGCCGCCTTCCTTGCCATCGACGACGATAAAGTCTGGGAGAATTCCGGTTTGGAGCATGGCTTTGGCGATGCCCATGAATTCCCACGGATGGCCGAGGCAGAACTTGAAGCCCACCGGTTTGCCGCCGGACAGTTCACGCAGTTGCTGGATGAAATGCATCATTTCCAGCGGCGTGGAAAACGCACTATGGCGCGACGGTGAAACACAGTCTTCGCCCATCAGGATGCCGCGCGTGTCGGCGATTTCCCGAGTGACCTTGTGCTTGGGCAGGATGCCGCCGTGGCCGGGTTTGGCGCCCTGGCTCATCTTGATTTCAATCATCCGCACTTGCGGGTTCTGCGCCTGCACGGCAAAGCGCTCCGGGTCGAAACGGCCGTCGCTGGTGCGGCAGCCGAAGTAGCCGCTGCCCAATTCCCAGGTCAGGTCGCCGCCGTGTTCGCGGTGATACGGGCTGATGCTGCCTTCACCGGTGTCATGGGCGAAGTTGCCGAGTTTCGCGCCCTGGTTCAGCGCGCGAATGGCGTTGGCGCTGAGTGAGCCGAAACTCATTGCCGAGATATTGAACACCGAGGCCGAATACGGCTGGCTGCATTGCGGGCCGCCGACGATGACGCGGAAACCGCTCGGGTCGCTCAGCGGCGCCGGACGCATCGAATGGCCAATGAACTCGAAACCCGATTGGTAGACGTCGATCAGCGTGCCGAACGGTTTGTCGGCAGTTTCGTTTTTCGCCCGCGAATACACCAGCGAACGCTGGGCGCGGGAAAAGGGCAGGGCATCGCTGTCGGATTCCAGCAGGTACTGGCGAATCTCCGGGCGGATGCCTTCGACCAGATAACGGATGTTGCCCAGAATCGGATAATTGCGCCGCACCGCGTGAGGGCTCTGCAGCAGATCGAACAGACCGATCAGACTCAAAACGCCGGTGACAGCGGTGATCGGCCACAGCCAGTCATGTTGTAGAAAGGGCAGGCTGGCGAGGGTGAACACCACGCAGACGGCAAAGAAGGCGTAGCGGCTCAGCAGTGACAGGCTCATACGGTTTCCTTGGGTTCGGACTCAAATCAGCGGGTTACACACATTCTCAATGTAGGAGTGAGCCTGCTCGCGATAGCGGTATACCCGCTACCTATGATTTGGCTGACCCGACGCAATCGCGAGCAGGCTCACTCCTACAAAAAACAATCATCTGGCACTCAGGCGTTCTGTGCTTGCAGAAAAATCGAAAACAGCTCGGATTGGGACTTGATCCCGAGCTTGCTGTACATGTGTTTCTTATGGACTTTCACGGTTTCCACGGAGATTTCCAGCTTGCGGGCGATTTCTTTACTGGAGCAACCGCTGAGCATCAAGCGCCCGACATCCAGTTCACGCGCCGTCAGTTGCGCGCCTTTGAGTTGTTGCACCGAGGCTTCCAGTTGCACCCGCCAGTCGGCGGGGGCCGGCGCGGTAGCGAGGGCGACGGTTTCGTTGATTTCGTACGGCAGGCGCTGGCGCAACAGGCCCAGCACCCAGGGTTGAATCAAAGACAGCAAGGCGATCTGTTGCCCAGTGAAAGGTTTTTCACTGCCCAGCGACAGGCACAGCGTGCGCTCGCCTTCGAGCTGGCAATTGAACTGGATTTCATCGGCGACCACATTCAGACGAAAGTATCGCTGGTAGTACTCGGTCAGTTCGAAATGCTCCGGCGCCACTTCCGAGAGGCGATAAAGGCCGGTGCGCGATTGCTCGCGGCAGGCGATGTAAAACGGATCGAGCAGGTACAGGCCGCGCAGATAATCCTGAAACAACGGGTCGGGGCTGCCGTCTTCGCCGGGGCTTTCGGCGAAGACTTGCGGGCGCTGATCAGCACTGAACAGCAGCACCACCCAGCTATCGAATGGCACGTATTGCTCAAGCAAACGCAGCAGTTGCGCCCAGAAATTCGGCTTGTCGAGCGCATCGATCAGTTGCCCGACAGCGCGGTGCCAGGTGATGTCATCCAGCGAAAGTGTCATCGATCTACCCCTATCGGGTTACCCCAGCCGCGTAATTCCCTGGCCGGTTGCTTGCTGCGCATACTGGCCCACAGACAGAGGCCGGGCAATCTTTCCGCACCCGGTGCGATAACAAGGAACACTCATGAAAGTCGAACTCGCCCAACTGGCGGGCCGTGACAACGACACGGCGTACAACCTGCAACGTGCCTTGGCAGCCATCGCGGCGTGCGCGGCTGACACGCAATTGCTGGTGTTTCCGGAAACCCACCTGATGGGCTTCCCGAACAGCGAGACCGTGGCGCAAATCGCCGAACCCGTCGACGGCCCGAGTGTCAGCGCCGTGCTGGCGGCTGCGCGCGAACGCAATATTGCCGTGGTGATCGGAATGGCCGAGAACGACAATGGCCGCTTCTACAACACTACGCTGTTGCTCACCCCCGAAGGCATCGCCCTGAAATACCGCAAGACCCATCTGTGGGCCTCGGATCGCGGCGTGTTCGAACCCGGCGACCGTTACGCGACCTGCGTGTGGAACGGCGTGCGCGTCGGTCTGCTGATCTGCTACGACATCGAATTCCCGGAGTCGGCCCGAGCCTTGGCGCAACTGGGCGCCGACCTGTTGATCGTGACCAACGGCAACATGGACCCGTACGGCCCGACCCACCGCACCGCGATCATGGCCCGCGCCCAGGAGAATCAGGCGTTTGCGCTGATGGTCAATCGCGTCGAGACCGGGGATGACGGACTGGTTTTCGCCGGCGGCAGTGCGCTGGTCGATCCGCTGGGGACGCTTTTGTTCGAGGCCGGGCGTGACGAAGGGCAGTTCAGGGTTGAGCTGGATTTTGCGCAACTGGAAATTGCGCGCAGGGATTATCGCTATCTGGATGATCAGCGTTTGAAGTTGCCGGGGGAGGTGGTGGAGCGCAGCGATGGTGTTCGCGAGTTGTTGATTCCACGCCGATAACCGCTGCCCTCACCCTAACCCTCCCGAAACGTCGGACCGCCCGGGGGGAGAGGGGACTGACCGAGTTGATTGTTCGAGGTACGTCGACCTGCAAGACCCAGTTGAACATGGGTTCTCTCCTGATCGTTCCCACGCTCTGCGTGGGAATGCAGCCCGGGACGCTCGGCGTCCCAAGAGCGAACGCGGAGCGTCCGTTGAGGCATTGCCACGCAGAGCGTGGGAACGATCAGCAACACAAAACCACGTAACACCACAATAAAAAACACACCCGAAATTTTCGCCGAACCCGGCTCTGCCATAAAACCAATAATTCGGAGTAAGTCGCCCATGGCTCGTTTGCAACGCACCCTTTCACTGGGGGCGGTGGTGCTGTTCGGCATCGCCTATATGACACCGATCATCGTCCTCGGCACCTTCGGCATCCTCGCCCAGACCACCGGCGGCAAGGTTCCGGCCGCCTATCTGGCCGCGCTCGGGGCGATGTTTTTCACCGCGTTGAGTTACGGCCGCATGGCCGCCGCGTTTCCGGTCGCCGGTTCCGCCTACAGCTATGTGCGCAAGGCGATCAGCCCCAAGCTCGGTTTCATTGCCGGTTGGGCGGTGTTGCTCGATTACCTGTTTCTGCCGATGGCGATCTGGTTGATCGGCGCGGCGTATCTGGCCTCGGCGTTCCCGTCGATCCCGCAATGGCTGTGGGTGCTGGCGTTTATCGGCATCACCAGCGCGATCAACATCGTCGGCCTGAAACTGGCCAACGGTATCAACGCCTTGCTGATGCTGGTGCAATTTCTGGTGCTGATCGCGTTCGTCGCGCTGTGCGTGCACTACATCGGCGGCGATGCCAGCACGCCGTTGTGGTCGATCGAGCCGTTCTTCAATGGCGACCTGCAGATGCCGTTGATCATGAGCGGTGCGGCGATCGCCTGTTATTCGTTTCTCGGGTTCGATGCGGTGAGCACTTTGACCGAAGAAACCCGCGACCCGCGTCGCACCATTCCGCGGGCAATCATGCTGATTACCTTGATTGGCGGGCTGATCTTTATCGGCGTCTCATACTTCGTGCAGAGGGCGCATCCGTCGTTCCAGTTCGACAGTGTCGACTCGGCGGCTTATGAAATTGCGCGCAATATTGGTGGCGACCTGTTCGTGTCGATCTTCCTTATCGGTCTGATCGTCGGCCAGTTCGCGTCGGGGCTGGCGGCGCAAGCCAGCGGCTCGCGCCTGCTGTTTGCCATGGGCCGCGACGGGGTGCTGCCGAAAGCGTTTTTTGGCACGCTGCACGCGCGCTTCGGTACACCGGTCAACAGCATTCTGCTGTGCGCCGCGGTGGCGTTGCTGGCGCTGAAGCTCGACGTGACCACCTCGACTTCGTTCATCAACTTCGGCGCGTTTCTGGCGTTCAGCCTGGTCAACCTGTCGGTGATCTTTCATTATTGGATCGGTGGCGAGAAAAAGGGACTGCGCGAACTCGTGCTGTTTTTGCTCTTTCCGTTTATCGGACTGGCTGCCGATGTCTGGCTGATGGTCAGCCTCGATCACCTCGCGGTCTACCTGGGCCTGAGCTGGCTGGCGATTGGTGTGATGTACCTGGCCGTGCTTACCGGTGGTTTCCGACGCCAGCCGCCGGAGCTGGATTTTCAGGAAGCGAACTGACTCTGCCTCAAGCGGCCGGGCGGTTCTGGCGCATGGGCAGCTCGACACGGAACGTCGTGCCCACGCCGAGTTCGCTGCGCACCTGAATGTCTCCACCATGTTTTTTGACAATGCCGTAAGACAATGACAGGCCAAGCCCGGTGCCCTGACCGACCGGTTTGGTGGTGAAGAACGGATCGAAGATTTTCTGCAGCGTGTCCGGCGCGATGCCCGACCCGGTGTCGGCGACCTCGACCCAGGCCATGTCTTGCTGCAGGCCGGTGCGCAAGGTGATGGTGCCGCGCTCCGGCCCCATGGCCTGAGCCGCGTTGACCACCAGGTTCATGATCACCTGATTGATCTGCGACGGCAGGCATTCGATGTCCGGTAATGGCTGGTACTCCTTGATCACGTCGGCCTTGTACTTCAGTTCGCTGGCGACGATGTTCAGGGTCGACTCGATACCTTGTTGCAGATTGGCCCACTGCCATTGCTGATTGTTGTCGACGCGGGAAAAGTCCTTCAGGTCTTTGACGATCTGGCCGACCCGGCCGATGCCTTCCTTGGACTCGCGAATCAGCAGTGGAATGTCCTCCAGGAGAAAATCCAGCTCCGCCTCTTCACGCAGGCGCTGCAGTCTGGCGGCGGTCTCGCTGTCAGGGGTTGGCGCAGAGCTCTGGTACGCGTCGAGCAGCGACAGCAACTGTTTGAAGTAGCCGTCGAGGGAGCCGAGGTTGGAGGAAATGAAGCCGATCGGGTTGTTGATTTCATGGGCGACACCCGCCGCCAGTTGCCCCAGCGACGCGAGCTTTTCCGACTGCACCAGTTGGCCTTCGAGTTGCTTGCGCTCATCGATTTCCCGTTGCAGGGCTTCGCTGGCCTGTTTGAACTGCACGGTGCGCTGGTCAACCAGATGCTCCAGATGGTGCATTTGCAGTGAAGCCTTTTCGGTCATCTGCCATTTGGTCAGCAGGGTGTTGGCCATCTGCTGCACTTCGATATTGTCGAACGGCTTCTTCAGAATCAGCAATCGGTCGTGCGCCTGCAGACGGTCAAGCAATTCGTCCCAGGAGTAATCCGAATAGGCGGTGCAGACCACAACCTGCAACTGCGGATCGTGCTGCCAGAGGTGTTCGATGGTTTTCGCCCCGTCCCAGCCGTCAGGCATGCGCATGTCGACAAAGGCCAATGCGTACGGGCGCTGCTCTTGCAGCGCCTGGATCAGTTTGCCCAGCCCTTCCTCACCACCGTAGGCCGAGTCCAGCTCCAGCAACGGCCGCTGGGGACGAGTCTGCGCGCCGAACAGCGCGGCTTCCATCTCGTCCAGCTCTGCTGACTGCGCCGTCGCGGGAGTGAGGATCTTGCGAAAGTCTTCATGAATCGACGGCATATCGTCGATCAACAGAATGCGGCGGTTCGACAGTTCGCTCATGCGTGCTCCGTTACAGTGATCAGCGGTATCTGCAAGGTGAACAGCGCGCCTTTTCCCGGCCCGTCGCTATGCGCGCTGAGATGGCCATTCATCTCGATCGCGGCCAGAGCGCAGCTGTGCAGGCCAAAGCCGTGGCCTTCCTTGCGGGTGGTGAAGCCGTGGGCAAAGATCCGCGTCATGTTCTCGGCGGCGATGCCCTCGCCGTCGTCCTTGACGCTGATCTGCAAAAAGCTGTCATCGACGGTCTTCACTGCCAGAGTCATGGTGCGCGGACGATTGCTCAGGTCCGACATTGCGTACTTGGCGTTACTGATGAGGTTGACCAGGATCAGCAGCAGCCGGTGTTTGTCGCCCATCACTTGCGGCACGTCGCCGTAATCCCTGACCACCGTGACGTGATGGCGGGTCAGGGCGCCAGCGTTCATGCGCAAGGCGTCTTCGAGCAGCTCATCGATAAACAGCGGCTCGGTCATGCTGCTGGCGCCGGCGTAGGATTGCTGGGTGGCGACGATGTCTTTGATGTGATCAACGCTTTTGCTCATTTGCCTCAACTCTTCGGTCATTTCCTGCTGTTCCTGAGCGATGGCGCCGACCAGCTGGTTGAGGTAGCCGGGGAGCAATTTGCCTTTGGCATCGTCTTGCAGGAATACGCCGAGATCGTCGGGGTGTTCATTGATCAGTTGCATGGCTTTGCCCAGGCCTTGTGTCTTGCTGTTGCGCAACTTGCGTGCGATCAGGTCGGCAGAAATGTTGACGCTGTTGAGCACGTTGCCCACGTTGTGCAAAACGTTGGTGGCGATTTCCGCCATGCCGGCCTGACGTGCGGCGTCGAGCAGTTCGCTTTGCGCATTTTTCAGTTCGCGGGTGCGTTCCTCGACCCGTTGCTCCAGCACATCGTTGGCGGTTTGCAGCGCCGCATTGACCCGGTTGATTTCGGAAAAACTGCCGATCAGGCGAATGGCCAGAACCACCAGCGACAACACCAGCAGCACGGAAAACAGCAGCATGTAGAAATGGTATTGCCGATCGATTTTCTCGGCTCGCTGCTGGTCGCGATCGAGCAGGGTGGTGATGGTGTCCAGGCGTTCGGCCACGGGAATGGCTTCGATGCTTTCGAGCAACTGATTGACCACCGGCTGTTCTCGCCCGATCAGCGCGATGTGATTACTGAGTATCCTGATCGGTGCCTGGAATTCCTGCGGCAACCGTTGCGCATTCACCGCCAGTTTGTTCAGCCCCAGATCGATTTCAGCGGCGCGCTCGGCACTGGTGACCTGGGCGTATTCCAGTGCACTGAGCAGCAGGTCGTAGGTGTCGGTGGTGATGTTCTGCAACTGCAGTTTGTCGAAATCGGGCAGGTTGGCCAGTTGCTGCTGGATATCGTCCTCGGCGGTCGGCAGGAACGCCAGGGAGTTGCGCAACAGGGCGTTGTGCGATTTGAACTGCTCGACCAGGCGGGTTTTCTCTTTGATGGCCTGCAGAAAATCACTGTGCGCCTGATTCCATTGCGCTCCGTGGTTGCGTCCGAAACCGGATTCGATAGCGTCGAAGCGTTCCCAGAGCTGGTTGATGGCATTGAGCGGCGAGACCAGTGGGTCGTAGTTGTGAGAAATCGCCACCCTGGCCTTGAGGATTTCGTTTTCCCAAAGCGAATCCTGTTGTTTGATTTGCCGGATCAGATCCCGCGATTCGGTATACATCAGGGTCTGGTCGGCGCTGGACTTGATGTACAGAAACAGCAGAACGGAGGCCAGTACCGAGGCGATCAGCGTCAGCATCAGCAGGCTGCGGCGCCGCGAAACGTCCATCATGGCTTGCCCTCCCACTGGCCGCTCAGGGTCTTGAGAAACAGCACGATCAGGCTTTTGTCTTCGGCGCTCGGCATGCGCCCCAATTGGTACTGAAACATGATGTCCACCGCCCGCTCGAGGGTCGCCGCCGAGCCGTCGTGAAAGTACGGCGCGGTCAGGGCGACGTTGCGCAGGCTGGGCACCTTGAACACCGACCGATCAGCTTCGTCACCGGTGACGTTGAAGCGCCCCTGATCGGCCTTGGTTGCCTGGCCGCGATCGGCAACGTAATCGTCGAACACACCGAACTTCTGGAACATGTTGCCGCCGATGTTTACCCCCTGATGACAGGCAATGCAGCCGTATTCCTTGAAGCGCTGATAGCCTTGTTTCTCTTCGTAGCTGATGGCGGCGGTGTCGCCCAGCAGGTACTGATCGAAGCGTGAACCGGGGGTCAACAAGGTGCGTTCGAAAGCCGCCAGCGCCCGCTGGATATTGGTCTTGGTGACTCCGTCCGGGTAGATCGCGGCAAACTTGCGCGGGTAATCAGCGTCTTCGCCGATGCGTTTTACAACGGTGGCCCAGTCGCTGCCCATTTCATGCGGGCTGGTGATGACCACATCAGTCTGCTCTTCGAGCGTCTCGACGCGACCGTCCCAGAACTGCCGAAAGTTGAGGCTGGCGTTGAACACCGTGGGTGTATTGACCGCCACCGGCAGGCCGTCGAACCCCAACGACAGCGCGCGGTTGTCGGCACCGTTCTTGTCCAGTTGATGGCAACTGGCGCAGGACAGGGTGTTATTGACCGATAGCCGGGGATCATGGAACAGCTGCCGGCCGAGGGCCACGCGCTCCGGGCTCTGGCGTGTCGCGGTGGGCAAGGGTTTGAGCGGCTCGTTCAACGGTTCGGCCGTAGCGCTGCCAGCGCAAAGGCACAGCAGCAATGCCCAAACGCACCGCCACAGGCCTTTCGACAGGCGGCTCAGTGACTGCATGGGGCGCTTTTTCCCTGTGCGAGCCATTGGGCGAATGCCGCCGCCGGCAATGCCTGGCTGAAATAATATCCCTGGCCTTCTTCGCAATGGTGATCCTTGAGAAATGCCAGTTGCTCGGCCGTCTCGATGCCTTCGGCAATGACCTTGAGACCCAGACTCCTGCCCAGGCTGATGATCGCATCGACGAGGGCGGCATCGTTGCTGTCGCAGCTCAAGCCGCGAATGAATGACTGATCGATCTTCAGCACATCGATGGGAAACCGGCGCAGGTAACTCAGGCTCGAATAGCCGGTGCCAAAATCATCGATGGCCAGCCGTACGCCCAGTGCTTTCAAACGATTGAGCGCGGTCATCGTCGCCTCGACGTTCTGCATCAATACTCCTTCGGTTATTTCCAGTTCGAGAATCTGCGCGGCCAGCCCGGACTGCTCCAGTACTCGCTCGATGCTGTCGACGAATCCAGGCTGTCGGAAATCGATCGGCGAAATATTCACCGACAGGCTGAGCGGCGGCAGCCCGGCCTGGTGCCATTCGCGCGCCTGGCGGCAGGCTTCAGCGAGCACCCACTGACTCAGTGGCACGATCAGTCCGCTGTCTTCGGCCACGGCAATGAAGTCGCCCGGATAGATCAGCGCCTGTCCGGGCTTCTGCCAGCGCACCAGCGCTTCGGCGCCGACCACGGCAGTACTGCGCAGATCGATTTTCGGCTGATAGTGGAGGACGAATTCGTGCTGCTGCAGGGCGCGGCGCAGACCGGATTCGATGCTGTGCTGTTCACGGGCACGCTGGTTCATGGCTTCGATGAAGAAGGCGCTGGAACCGGGGCCGTGTTCCTTGACGTTGTGCATTGCGGTTTCGGCTTTCTTGATCAGTTCGATGGCCTCCAGCCCGTCCTCGGGATAAAGGCTCATGCCCAGGCTGGCGGTCACGCTGATCTCGTGGCCGGCAATGGTCTGCGGTTGGCGAATGGCCGCGAGCAGTTTCTCGGCGATGCCGTGGATTTGCTGGGGATGATGGATGTCGCCGAGAAGCACCACGAACTCATCGGCGCCGTAGCGAAACACCGAGTCCGAGTCGCGTACGCACGCGCACAGCTGCTGGCCGGTGCGCTTGAGCATTTCGTCGCCGGCCGGGTGTCCCAGCGCATTGTTGATGCGCTTGAAGCGGTCCAGACCGAGAAACATCACCACCAGTTGTTTGTCATGCCGGCGGCAGTTCGCCAGTGCCTGGGTCAAACGATCGCCGAGCAGGGTGCTGTTGGGCAGCCCGGTGAGCGAGTCGTATTGCAACAGGTGCGAAACCTTGAGCAGTTCCTGAACCCGGGCCTCGATCGTGCGCTCCAGGCTGAGCATCTTCAGCGCCGCATCCTGAGCGAGCTGCCACTTCCAGGTCAGGGCATTGGCCATCTGGCGGATTTCCAGGCTGTCGAAGGGCTTTTTCAGGATCAGCAATTGATCGCCGAATTCCAGCCGCTCGGCCATCGCTTCCCAGCTGTAATCGCTGAATGCCGTGCACAAGGCGATCTGCAGGTTGGGATCGACCCGCCACAATTGTTCAATGGTTTCCAGGCCATCCCAGCCGGGCGGCATGCGCATGTCGATGAAGGCCAGCGCATACGGATTGCCTGCGTGCAGCGCGCGCTCGACCAGGGTGAGGGCGTCCTGACCCTGATAGGCCGAATCGAGCTCGAAGGTCAGATGCGGCGCTTGCGCATCGCCAAACAGCGTTTGCTCCAGCTGCTGCAACTCGACTTCGTCCTGAGCGCGTGGCGCGAGGATTTTGCGAAAGTCATCGTGAATCGCCGGTGTGTCATCGATGATCAGAACGCGTCGATTGGTTTGTGCGAAGGGTGTCTTCATCTCCTGTGCCCCCCGACATCGGACAGATGATCCCGGGCCCTCAGCGTTGGGGTTGCTCGTGATAAACACGCTGTTGTCATCGGGAACATCCTTGCCCTCGTCCTGGACCTGTTCGACGACCGCAGTCGTTTACTCGATTGAGCGTAGTTGGCGCCTCGCCATTTTGCCTGCGAGCGCCGACAGAAGTTTTGCGTGAAAGTGTAAAAAATCATCTAGCCTTGAAGCAGGCGCCGCGACACCGGGGGGTGTGCTGCGCATCGTTCATGTCCACTGTTTTGCTTGAGGCCTTGCCATGGAAGAGCCAACCACGCCCACACCGAGTCAGCGACCGAAGGTGCTGCTGGTCGACGACGAAGAATCCATTCTCAACAGTCTGCGCCGCTTGTTACGCGGTCAGCCCTATGACGTTCTGCTGGCCACCAGCGGTGCCCAGGCGCTGGACCTGCTGGCGCAGCAACCGGTGGACCTGGTGATGAGCGATGCGCGCATGCCCGGCATGGACGGCGCGACGTTGCTGGCGCAGGTGCGCGAACGTCATCCAGGGGCTCTGCGCATCATGCTTACCGGTTATGCCGACCCGAGCGCCATTATCAAGGCGATCAATGACGGGCAGATCCACCGTTACATCAGCAAGCCGTGGAACGATGAAGAGTTGCTGCTGATCCTGCGCCAGGCGCTGGAGCATCAACATTCGGAGCGTGAGCGGCAGCGCCTGGAGCGTCTGGCCCGGGCGCAGAATACTCAGCTCAAACAGCTCAACACGTCGCTGGAAAAACACGTCGCGGCGCGCACTGCCGAGTTGCAGCAGACTGCCGACATGCTCGATCTGGCATACGAAGAACTCAAACGCAGCTATGTCACCGGCACCGAGGTGTTTTCACTGCTGGCAAATCTGCGTTTGCCGCCCGCCAAACAGACCAACCGGCAGATCATCGAGCTGGTGCGCGGCTACAGCAAGGTCCATGGCCTCGACGAAGCGTCGAGTCGCGACCTGACCATGGCCGCGGCGTTGTACAACATCGGCAAACTGAGCTGGCCGGATTCGATGATGGTCACGCCGTCGGACCTGCTGCATTCGGCAGAGCGCGAACGCTATCGCGGCTATCCGAAGCAGAGCGAATCACTGCTGATGACCCTCGATCCGATGAAAGATGCCGCCCGGCTGATCCTGCATCATCAGGAACACTGGGACGGCAGCGGTTTTCCCGATCGGCTCAAGGGTGAGGCGATTCCGTTCGGCTCGCGGTTGCTGAAACTGGCGGTGGACTTCGTCGAACTGCAACGCGGCTTGATTCTCGAACGGCAGATGAACAACGACGAAGCGCTGCTGTACCTGCGTCAGTACAGTGGCCGCCTGTACGATCCGGAGTTGGTTGAGGCGTTCATCGAGGTCTGTATGACATTGCTCAACGATGTCGCCCTGATCGACCCGCAAGTCAAGGTACTCAACACCCGCGAGCTGGCCGCCGGCATGATTCTGGCGCGTAACCTCAATGCCGATAACGGCATGCTCCTGCTCAACACCGGCAAAGTGCTGAGCGGCCCGTTGATCGAGAAGCTGATTGCCTTCGAAGCCATGGAGGGTGGCAAGTACCGGGTCTTCGTCAAAGAACCCGAGGAGCCAGAGGCGGCGCTCGAGGCACAGGGCTGAGGTGCATGACGGCGGGTGGTCGGGCATGGGATCCTTGGGTTTTTGCCCCAGGGATTTTCCGCCTCATGCCGCTGACTTCTGACACTTCGCCCCGCACCCTCCGTATCGCTGCCGCGCTGCTGCTCAACCCGCAAGGGCAGACCTTGCTGGTGCGCAAGCGCGGCACTACGGCGTTCATGCAACCAGGGGGAAAGATTGAAGCCGGCGAAGAACCGGTGCATGCCCTCGCGCGTGAGCTGGAAGAAGAACTCGGGCTGCACATCAATCCCGCGCAAGCGACGTTCCTCGGCGAATTTTCCGCACCGGCAGCCAACGAGCCGGGGTTTGTCGTGTATGCACAGATTTTCCAGCTGACCATCGCAGTTGACGTCTGCCCGGCGGCGGAAATCGAGGAAGTCATCTGGGTCGATCCGGCCATGGATCCCGCCGTTGAACTGGCGCCATTGACACGCGAACACATCCTGCCGTTTTATCGCCGTTCACTGAGCGCACTCGCCTGATCATCCACGCAAGGGACGTTGCCATGATCCCGCTTGAAGACCTGCTGATTTTTGCCGCCGCTGCGTTGTTGATGGTGCTGACACCGGGGCCGAACATGATTTATCTGATCTCGCGTTCGATCTGTCAGGGACGCCGGGCCGGTGTGACGTCGTTGCTCGGCGTGGTCGGTGGATTTTTCGTGCATATGTTTGCGGCGGCGGCGGGTTTGACCGCCGTGTTTCTGGCCGTGCCGTTGGCCTATGAAGTGTTGAAGTGGGCGGGTGCGCTGTACCTGCTCTGGCTGGCCTGGCAAGCGGTCAAACCGGGGGCACGTTCACCGTTCGAGGCGCAGCAACTGCCGGCGGACTCGTCGCGCAAACTGATCACCATGGGTTTTCTCACCAGTGCGCTGAACCCGAAAATTGCAGTGTTCTATCTCTCGGTGTTTCCGCAATTCATCAGCCCTGAACACGGCTCGGTATTCGCGCAAAGCATCGTTCTGGGCCTGACCCAGATCAGCGTCAGTTTCAGCGTCAATCTGCTGATCGCGTTGTTTGCGGCGGGCATTGCGGCGTGGTTTGTGCGCAATCCGATGTGGCTGTCGCTGCAGCGTTATGTGATGGGTTTCGTGCTCGCCGCTTTGGCGGTGCGCCTGATGCTCGAACAGCGCAAGACGGCCTGAACATGTGGATCGAACGGCTGGACGCCAGCCATGCACTGGCCTATCGCGAATTGATGCTCGAAGCCTACGACCGCCATCCGCAGGCGTTCACCTCAAGCGTGCGCGAGCGCGCGGTGATGCCGTTGAGCTGGTGGGAAGGGCGCCTGACCAGCAAGCTCGACGTCGTTCTCGGCGCGTTCGAAGCCGGTACGTTGGCCGGAATCGTCGGCCTGGCATTCGAACCAAGGGAAAAAGCCCGGCACAAAGCGACGCTGTTCGGCATGTATGTTTCGGCGGATTTTCGTCGTCAGGGGCTGGGCTTTGATCTGGTTCAGGCGGCTTTGGCTGAAGCGCAAAAGCATCCGGCGCTGAAACTGCTCCAGCTCACCGTCACCGCCGGCAACGATGCGGCTTTTCAGCTGTATCAGCGTTGCGGTTTCATCCAGTACGGCTTCGAACCGCTGGCGGTGCGGGTGGGCGAAGACTACTTCGACAAAATCCACATGTGGCGCGAGATCTGACTTCACACTGGCCCCTGTGGGAGCGAGCCTGCTCGCGATTGCGGTGTGCCAGTCACAGAAGATATCAACTGACAGATCGCTATCGCGAGCAGGCTCACTCCTACAGGGGATCGGCGGCGTGACGGATTTAGCGCACCGCGCTGACCCCGTCCAGGGTCGAGAACGAGGTGTCCTTGGCCGTCAGCAGGAAATCGCGCATGTACGGCGCATCAAGCATGTCGGTGCGAATTGCCGCGTACAGCGTCGCAAACAGGCCTTTCTCGCCAAGCCGCTTGCCCTTCACATACCCGCGCGAGCTGTATTCGTGCAGAGCCCAGTGCGGCATGCCGCAGACACCACGACCGCTGGCGACGAGTTGCATCATCATCACCGTCAGTTCCGAAGTGCGCACCTGTGCCGGTTCGATATCGGCCGGTTCGAGAAAACGCGTGAAGATGTCGAGACGATCTCGTTCCACCGGATAGGTGATCAGGGTTTCGCTGAGCAAGTCTTCGGGAACGATGTACGGCTTGCTCGCCAGCGCATGCTGATTGGCCACCGCGAGCATGGCTTCGTAGGTGAACAGCGGCACGTAGGTGATGCCGGCAATGTCCAGCGGGTCCGACGTCACCACCAGATCCAGATCGCCACGGGCCAGTGCCGGCAGCGGCGCGAAGGAGAAGCCCGAAGCGAGGTCGAGTTCAACCTCAGGCCAGGCGTCACGGAACTGGTCGATGGTTGGCATCAACCACTGAAAGCAACTGTGGCATTCGATCGCCATGTGCAGGCGCCCGGCAGTGCCACCGGCCAGACGGCCGATGTCGCGCTCGGCTGCGCGCAGCAGCGGCAAGGTCGCATCGGCCAGTTGCAGCAGGCGCAAACCGGCGCTGGTGAAACGCACCGGTTTGGTCTTGCGCACAAACAGCGCCATGCCCAGGCGCTCTTCGAGTTCCTTGAACTGATGCGATAACGCCGACTGTGTCAGGTGCAGGCGATCGGCAGCATCGACGAGGCTGTCGGCATCGCGCAGGGCATGCAGGGTTTTCAGGTGACGGATTTCAAGCACCGAGAATCTCCATGAAGAAAATTTGTGATCAGCGGGGAATACATTGAGTTTGTCTCATGCAGAGAAAGCTGTCGACTGACCCGTCCGGTAAATCGGCCCAAGGCACGCCAGCGACCGCTCGGCACTCTTCATCAAACTGTCATCGAACTGTGGCAGCGCGCTTGAACAAACATCATCAGACTCGCGGCTTACTGGGGTTCTGCGTTTCGGTGTTTTTCATGGGTAAGCATTTTCTTTTTGTCGCGGCCATGTTGGCCGCGCTTTTATTCGGCGCTTCAGCGGCGGCGGCAGGGCGTTGCGATGTCAATGTGCCGACCGAGCGGGCCGATCTGGCGCAGGTGAGCATCGCCTATCAGAGCATTGGCCGTGCCTCGGACCCGGCTCTGCTGCTGGTGATGGGCCTGGGCGGGCAGTTGATCCACTGGCCGGATGAGGTGGTTCTCGCATTGTGTCAGCAAGGCTTTCGGGTGATTCGCTATGACAATCGCGATGTCGGTCTGTCGACTTGGCGCCAGGCGCCGGTTGAAGCCAACCTGACCTTTGAAGTGCTGCGCTACAAACTCGGTTTGCCGGTGGCGGCGCCGTACAGCCTGACCGACATGGCCGACGACGCGCTGGGTTTGATGACCGCGTTGAAGGTCGAGCAATTCCATGTGCTCGGCGCGAGCATGGGCGGGATGATCGCCCAACACATGGCGGCGATGGCGCCGCAGCGCGTCGAGAGCCTGACGTTGATCATGAGCACTTCCGGCGCCGAAGGTTTGCCGGCACCGAGTGCCGCGCTGGTGCAGTTACTGTCGCGCCGCGGCGCACCGAATCGTGAGGTAGCGCTGGAGCAACAAGCGGATCTGCTCGCGGCGCTGGGCAGCCCCAACGTTACGGATGATCGTCAGGCCCTGCTGCAACAGGCCGCGGCCTCCTATGACCGAGCGTTCAACCCCGAGGGTGTGAAGCGCCAGATCATGGCGATCCTCGCCGAACCGAGCCGGGTGGCCCTGCTCAACCAGTTGCGCGTGCCGACGCTGGTGGTGCATGGCACGGCGGATCCGCTGCTGCCGGTGATGCATGGCGTGCATCTGGCGGCGCACATTCAGGGCAGTCAGTTGAAGTTGATTCCGGGGCTGGCGCATCGGTTTCAGGAGGCGTTCAAGGAGCCGTTGCTGGCGGCGGTGTTGCCTTATTTGCAGGCCCATCGTGAGGATACGTCGCATTGGGCGCGGGTTGAGCCGGTGGCGGGTGGGGATGTGCTTTAGGTGGCGAAGATCAAGAGCCCCTCACCCTAGCCCTCTCCCGGAGGGAGAGGGGACTGATTGGGGGATATTCGAAAGTTGCATCGACCTGGAAATGCTTTACCGAATCCACAATCGACTCGGTTTTTCAGCTCGACGAAACCCTCAAGAACCCTGCGGTCGGCCCCCTCTCCCTTTGGGAGAGGGTTGGGGAGAGGGGCTTTTGATCTTAGCTGTGCAGCCGCACCCAAACGCTCACCAGCACCGTCGCCGCCATCAACCACGCCACCGCCGCCACAGCCAGCGAAGCCTCCAGCCGCATCCGGTCCACCATCACATACAACGTCGCCAGATAGACAAAGTACGGAATGATCGACCACATGCCGAAGACGATTGTGGTTTTCAGATCGTCAGTCGAGCGGCCCTTGCCGACGATGTAGTGCGCAATCAGCGCGAAGGTCGGAAACAGTGGCACGAGACCTGCGATGTAATAGTTCCTGGTCTTGGACAGCGCCGCGAGGATCAGCACCACGGCGGCGCCGATCGCGGCTTTGAGAATCAGGTCCATCAGTGGCTCAGCCCGTATTTTTTCACTTTGTCGAACAGCGTGGTCTTGGCCATGCCCAGCTCCAGGCTCGCCTGGGTCAGGTTGCCGCCGCTGCGTTGCAGGGCGTCGCTGAGCAGGTTGCGTTCGAACGCTTCCACCGCTTCGGCAAACGCCAGACCCTGACCGCTGCTGGCGCCGGACTTCTTGAACGCCGGCAAGCCGAGGGCGAATCGTTCGGCGACGTTGCGCAGTTCGCGCACGTTGCCCGGCCAGTCGTGGCTCATCAGGTTCGACAGCGTCTGGTTGTCCAGCTCCGGCAAGGCGCGGTCGAAGCGCAGCGCCGATTGCTGGGTGAAGTGTTCGAACAGTTGCAGGATGTCTTCGCGGCGTTCGCGCAGCGGCGGCAGTTCCAGGGTCACGACGTTGAGGCGGTAGTACAAGTCGCTGCGAAACTCGCCGGCCTTGCTCGAGGCGTCGAGGTCGGATTTGGTCGCCGCAATGACCCGGCAATCCACCGCCACGCTCTGGTTTGAGCCGAGGCGTTCGAGGGTGCGTTCCTGCAACACGCGCAGCAGCTTGATTTGCAACGGCAGCGGCATGCTTTCCACTTCGTCGAGGAACAGCGTGCCGCCGTCGGCGTGTTCGATCTTGCCGATGCGGCGCTTGCCGGCTCCGGTAAAGGCGTTGGCCTCGTGGCCGAAGATCTCGCTTTCAAAGAGGTTTTCCGGCAGGCCGCCGCAGTTCAGCGCGACGAACTGTTTGCTGTGGCGGCGGCTGAAATCGTGCAGGCAGCGTGCGACCAGTTCCTTGCCGGTGCCGGTCTCGCCCTCGATCAGTACGTTGGCCGAGGTGTCGGCGACGTTGGCGATCAGTTCGCGCAGGTTCTGCATGGCGGGCGAACGGCCGATGATCCGTCCCTCAAGCGAATCGCGTTCGGCCAGTTGCCGGCGCAGCGACGACACTTCGCGGGCGAGGCTGCGTTGTTCCAGCGCTCGCCGCGCGACATCGACCAGCCGTTCCGGCGAAAAGGGTTTTTCCATGAAGTCATAGGCGCCTTTTTTCATCGCGCCAACGGCCATGGAAATGTCGCCATGGCCGGTGATCAGCACCACCGGCAGGCTGCGATCACGGGCCTTGAGGCGGGTCAGCAGTTCCAGGCCATCGATGCCCGGCAGGCGAATGTCGCTGATGACGATGCCGGCAAAGTTGTCGCCGACCTGCTCCAGCGCTTCTTCGGCACTGCCGACGCCGATGCAGGGGATGTCTTCCAGGGTCAGCGCCTGTTGGCAGCCGAGCAGCACATGGGGGTCGTCTTCGACGATCAGCACACTGAGATCGTTATTCATATGGGCTCGGCAGGTGTAGGGCTTACCAACGGTAAACTGAGGACGAAAGTGGTGCCACCGCTGGCCGGGTGTTCGACACCCAGATGCCCGCCGGTGGCGGCCGCGAGGCTGGCGGAAAGCGTCAGGCCCAGGCCCAGACCTTGCGCGCCGGGCTTGGTGGTGAAAAATGGTTCGAACAGATGCTTGCGCGCTTCGGCGTCTATGCCGTGGCCGTTGTCGCGCACGCGCAGGCGATACTTGCCGTCGAATTCTTCGCCTTCCAGCCACAACTCGGGTTGCGCTTGCGCGTGCATGGCGTCGAGGGCGTTGCCGATCAGGTTGACCAGAATCTGCTCCAGACGGGTCTGGTCAATGTGCAACTGCACATCGCTGAATTGCCGATGAATCTGCAGCGTTGAATTTTCCAGGCGTGCGCCGAGCAATTGCAGCGCCGCCTCGACGGCTTTGCCGAGGCTGGCCTGGCCGTGGTTGTCGCCGCGCCGGGCGAACGAGCGCAGGCTGGCGGTGATGCGGCCCATGCGATCGATCAAGTCATTGATGGTCTTGAGGTTGGTGCTGGCGACGTCCAGTTGCCCACGCTCAAGGAAGCGCACGGTATTGCCAGATAGCGTGCGCATCGCCGCCAGCGGCTGGTTCAGTTCGTGAGCGATGCTGGTCGACATCTGGCCGATGGCGGCGAGTTTGCCGGCCTGCACCAGTTCATCCTGGGCGCGGCGCAAAGTCTCTTCGGCCTGACGGCGTTCGCGGATCTGGCTCTTCAAACGTTCGTTGCTGGCGCGCAGGTCAGTGGTGCGTTCGGTAATCCGACGCTCGAGTTGATTGTTGGCTTCCTGCAGGGCTTCACGGGCGGCGAGGCGGGTGGCGATGACTTTGCGCCGCTCGTTCCAGGCGATCAGCAGGAAGGCCAGGAAGGCGAACGCGACGGCAACCAGAATGCCTTGATTGATCGCTTCGCGGCGCAAGTCCTGCAACGGGGTGAGCAGGGTGAAATTCCACGGCGTGTCGCTCAGGGGCCGGGTCTGCGCCAGGTAACTGATGTCGTCTTCGTCGGACTGCACTTCGCTGTTGGCCGGGAAGGTGAGTTTTTCCACGCCTTCGTCCAGCGTTTCGCGGGCCAGCGGTTGCAGTTCATTGAGCGGGAACCAGTAATACTGCAGGCTGCGCGCCAGCTTCTCTTTGACCTCGTCGCTCAGCGGGATCACCGACTTGAGGCGCCGGGCCGGATCGCTGGAGAGAATGATGATGCCGTTCTCGTCGCTGACAAAGGCTTCCAGACGCGCGCGCTGCCAGCGTTCTTCCATGGCTTCCAGGCGCACTTTGACCACCGCGACGCCGATGATCTTGCCGTGCTCTTCGAGGCCGTGGGCGAGGTAATACCCGGGCTCGCCGCTGGTGCTGCCGATGCCGTAGAAGCGCCCCGGCTCGCCGCGAACGGCTTTCTGAAAGTAGGCGCGAAAGGACAGGTCCTCGCCGAGGTAGCTGTCGACATCGCGCCAGTTGCTGGTGGCCATGACCCGGCCGGTGGTGTCCATGACGTAGATGGCCCGACTGCGGCTGCGCCGGTTCAAGCCTTCAAGGTAATCGTTGACCGTGCGCCGGGTTTCCGGGGTCGGGTCGGCCAGCAGCTGCGAAACACTGGTTTCGAGTTCCAGCAGGCTGGGCAGGTAGGTGTATTTGCTGATCTCGCTTTCGACCGCGCGGGCATGCAGTTCCAGCTGACGCTGGCCATTTTCGCCGAGGCTGCGGATGCCGAAATGCTCACTCGTCCAGAAGCCGATGAAACCCAGACCGATCATCAAGGCGATGACCAGCGGCGGCAGGAACAAATGACGAATCAGACGGGGCTTCACGGCAAGTGATGGCGGCGCTGCGCGATAAAGATTGGGGTCGCATTTCATCACAGTTGCCTTGGGTCAACCACCACACTTACTGAAAGCTGTCACCGTCCCTGTGGGAGCTGGCTTGCCAGCGATAGCGGTCTGTCAGTCACAGCAGTAGCGACTGACACGACCCCATCGCGGGCGAGCCCGCTCCCACAGGGATAGCGGTGTTTACTCAATGCTGCAGGATTTTCTCGAGGAAGTGCTGCGCGCGTTCGGAACGGGCGCTGATGTCGCCGAAGAACTCCTCTTTCGGGCAGTCTTCGATGATCTTGCCGGCGTCCATGAAGATCACGCGGTCGGCCACTTTACGGGCGAAGCCCATTTCGTGGGTCACGCACATCATGGTCATGCCTTCGTGGGCCAGTTGCACCATCACGTCGAGCACTTCGTTGACCATTTCCGGGTCGAGCGCCGAGGTCGGTTCGTCGAACAGCATGACGATCGGGTCCATCGCCAGCGCACGGGCGATTGCCACACGCTGTTGCTGACCGCCGGACAATTGCCCTGGATGCTTGTGGGCATGCGCCGACAGACCGACGCGCTCAAGCAGTTGCAGACCTTTTTTGGTCGCCTCTTCCTTGCTCCGGCCCAACACCTTGATCTGGGCGATGGTCAGGTTTTCGGTGATGGTCAGGTGCGGGAACAATTCGAAATGCTGGAACACCATGCCCACGCGCGAACGCAGTTTCGGCAGGTTGGTCTTCGGGTCGGCAATCGACGTGCCGTCGACGACGATGTCGCCTTTCTGGAACGGCTCCAGCGCGTTGACGCACTTGATCAGCGTCGATTTGCCCGAGCCCGACGGGCCGCAGACCACGATCACTTCGCCTTTCTTGACCTCGGTGCTGCAATCAGTCAGCACCTGGAAGTCCCCATACCACTTGTTGATGTTCTTGATAGAGATCATACGGCGAACCTTTTTTGCAGACGCTTGACCAGCAGCGAGGCGGAAAAGCTGATGATGAAGTAGACGACACCGGCGAAGATCAGGAACTCGTTGGAACGGCCGATGATGTCGCCGTTCGAGCGCGCCGAGTTGAGGAAGTCGACCAGGCCCACGGTGTAGACCAGCGAGGTGTCCTGGAACAGGATGATGCTCTGTTGCAGCAGCAACGGCGTCATCTTGCGGAACGCCTGGGGCAGGATGATCAGGCGCATGGTCTGGCCGTAGGTCATGCCCATCGCTTGCGCGGCAGCCATCTGACCTTTGGGAATCGACTGCACACCGGCCCGGACGATTTCACAGAAATACGCCGCTTCGAACATCATGAACGCCACGACGCACGAGGTGAATGCACCGATCGGCGTGTCTTCGCCGGTGATCCAGCGCAGCACGAACGGCACCGCCAGGTAGAACCAGGTGATCACCAGCAGCAGCGGGATCGAGCGGAAATAATTGACGTATGCGCCGGCAATATTCGACAGCAGTCTGCTCGACGACAGGCGCATCAGCGCCAGGATCGTGCCGAGCACGATGCCGCCGATCACGCCCATGACCATCAACTGCAAGGTCATGACCATGCCGTTCCACAGGCCCGGGATCGCGGGGATGATGCCGCTGAAATCGAAGTCCATTATTTACCCCCCACGGAGATCAGGCCGGGCACCGCGACTTTCTTCTCGACCATGCGCATCAGCAACATCAGGCTCATGTTCAGGGTGAAGTAGATCAGCGTGGCCAGGGTGAAGGCTTCAAACAGGTTGGCGGAAAACTCGGCGGTCTGTTTGGTTTGCGCCAGCAGTTCCATCAAGCCGATCAGGGACGCCACGGAGGAGTTCTTGAAGACGTTGAGGAATTCCGAGGTGAGCGGCGGAATGATGATCCGGTAAGCCTGCGGCAGCAGCACGTTCCAGTAGATCTGCGGCAGCTTGAAGCCCATCGCGCGGGCGGCGGCTTCCTGGCCGCGTGGCAGCGCCTGGATACCGGTGCGCACCTGCTCGCAGACACGGGCAGCGGTGAACAGACCCAGGCACACGACAACGCTCAGGTAAGCCGAGGTGGTCGGGTTGAGGTCTTGCTTGTACCAGTCCTGCAGGTTCTGCGGCAGCAGGTCGGGTACCAGGAAGTACCAGATGAACAGCTGAACCAGCAGCGGCACGTTGCGAAACAGTTCCACATAGCAGGTCGCGATGCCGGCTACGATGCGGTTTGGCACAGTGCGCATGACCCCCAGAATGGAGCCCAGCAGCAAGGCGATGATCCACGCCACGACAGCGATGCCAATGGTCCAGCCCAGACCGGCGATGTACCAGTCGAGATAAGTCTCGCTGCCAACGCCGGTGGACTTGAAGAACACGCCCCAGTCCCAGTTGTAATTCATTAGGGTCTCCCCTCGAAATCGATCGATGTACAAGCACCCGCTTGGGGAAGTTCCTTTCCCGTCCGACGAGGAACGCCGGACACACGCGATCGGCTCGAAAACCGCCAGGTCGAGTGTTCCACAGCAAAGCCAGCAGGCAGTAACAGACGTCTGAGGGAGGGTCGCTCCCTCAGACGATAAGGTTAGTCAGGAATCAGATTTTCACGTCAGGCGCAGGCTTGTCGCTCGGGTTGGCGATCAGATCCTTCACCTTGTCGCTCATCGGGAAGTTCAGGTTCAAGCCTTTTGGCGGGATCGGGCTTTCGAACCACTTGCTGTAGATCTTGTTGATCTCGCCAGACTTGTACAGGCCGACAATGGCGTCATCGACAGCTTTCTTGAACGGCGCATCGCCTTTGCGAACCATGCAGGCATAGGCTTCGAAGGACTGCGGCGTGCCGGTGATGACCCAGTCAGTCGGCTTCTTGGCCTTGGCTTCTTCACCGGCCAGCAGGGCGTCGTCCATCATGAAGGCAACGGCGCGGCCGCTTTCGAGCATGTTGAAGGATTCGCCGTGGTCTTTGGCGGAGATGATGTTCATGCCCATCTGCTTGTCGGCGTTCATCGCTTTGATGATGCGCTCGGACGTGGTGCCAGCGGTGGTCACGACGTTTTTGCCTTTGAGATCGGCGAAGTCGTTATAGGACGGCTTGCCTTCCTTGTCTTTCTTGACCAGCAGACGGGTGCCGATTTCGAAGATGTTGACGGTGAAGTCGACCTGCTGGGCGCGTTCGGTGTTGTTGGTGGTGGAACCACACTCGATATCCGCGGTGCCGTTCTGGATCAGCGGGATACGGGTTTGCGAGGTTACCAGGTTGTACTTGACCTGCAGGTCTGGCTTGTTCAGGTCTTTTTTCAGGGCTTCAACGATCGCCATCTGAATGTCGTGGGAGTAGCCCACTGGTTTGCCGGAGGCATCCGCGATGTAGGAAAACGGGATGGAGCTGTCGCGGTGAGCGAGCGTGACGGTACCGGAATCGTTGATTTTCTTCAGGGTGCCGGTGAGTTCGGCGGCGAAAACTGGCGTGCTGATCAGAGCGGCAGCAATGGCTGCGCCCAGGATATGGGGAACGATGCGCATCAAATTTTCCTCGACATTGTTTTTTTTATGGAGCCAGTTTGTCGGCCCTTTTGTGCTTCGAATGCCTGACGGCTCCTGAAGTGTTGGCTCAGCGGGCATTCGTCGAGAGAGTGTAGAGCATGAGTCGTGCCAGAGCAGGCGACGATGGCTAAGTTATTGTTTTGTAACATGATTAAACTTTTGTGATGGTGTTTTTGTGGATGGCTGATCCGGTTTACCGAATCGACTATAGAGTCTCGTTCGGAAAACCGAACATGGCGTGCGGACTCGTCAAGCGTTTATCCGCAAGGGGTGTTTCATGCAAATACACCCACTTCACGCCTTGTAAGGATGCGCGCAGGATCGCCACCGACAGCCGCGAATGTTCAATGCCATGCAGCCGATGGGTTTCCACATAGCTCAGCGCCAGCGTCTCATCCTCCTGCCAGACAGTGTGCAAATCGCTGATGCCGATCTCAAGTCCCGGACGTACCCCAACGGCACCCCTGAACAATTGCTCGACTTCACAGCGGTTCAAAGGAATTGCCGAAACCCCGACCATGCTGAAGTCATCTGCAAACGCGTGCAGCAACGGCTCTATGCTCGCTTCGCCGGTTCCGTCGGTATCGGTGAACACACGATGTATCAGGTCGTGAACGTGGTGAATACTGTGTTTGGCCAGTTCAATCAGCTCGTGCGTCATGGGTTTTCCTTTGAAGGGTTCAATTGGCTCATCTGAAAAAGCGGGAACAGCCCGATCAGTGCCGCCATCGCGAAGGTGGCGTGATAGGCAGCGGTGATTTCGAACTGCTTGAGCAGGACGTTGAAAATCATCAGAAACAACGCGGCACCGAGGCTGAACGACATCTGCCGGTTGATGTTCCAGATCACGCTGGCCTTGTGCGTATCACCGCCGGCAAAGTCCATCAGCGAGGTGGTTTGTGCAGTGCTGGCACCGATGCCGCCGCCAACGCCCATCAAGCTGTAAGCGATGAAAATCACCCACAGGTCCGTCGGGTCGTTGACCAGTATCAGCGTAGCGATACCGGCGCTGTGCAGCATCATCCCTAAGGTGAACAGACGCTTGGCCCCGACGCGGTTGTAGACACGGCCGCAAATCGTCATGGCGATGAACGCGCCGATGGCATAGACAATCATGAACATGCCGGTCAGGCGGGCGCTGAAATGCAGGGTGTCCTGCAGGAAGAAAATGCTCATCAGATTGACCCCGGTGAACACACCGGGAATCGCGTAATAGATGAGGATCGAGGTGCTGAGCTTTTTGCTTTTGAGCAGGCTCAATTCAATGATCGCATGGCGGCAGCGGCGGTAGTGCAGCAGGTACAGCGCGATGAACATCAGGCCGGCCGCGACGCAGATCAGCGCGACCAACGACGGGTAATCGCCGCCGTACAACGACATGCCCAGCAGCAGGCTGGCGAGTGCGGCGCTGACCAGCAACAGGCCTTTGATGTCCGGGCGGGGCAGGCTGGTCGGTTTGCTTTCCTTGATCCAGAACCACGACAGCCCGGCGGCGATCAGCGAGAACGGAATGTTGCTGTAGAACACCCAGCGCCAGGAACTGCTGTCGACAATAATGCCGCCAACAGTCGGTGAGATGGCCGGGGCGATCAGTGCGACGGCCATCACCAGTGTGGAGATTTTTGCCCGCTCTTCACCCTGAAACAAATTGAAGGTCAAAGCCTGCCCGACCGGAATCAACAACCCGCCGCCTATTCCTTGCAGGAAACGCCAGGCAACCAGTTCGTGGAAGCTGTCAGACAGCCCACACATCCACACCGAACCTGTGAACACCAGCATCGACGCCGTGAGAATCCCGCGGCTGCCAAAACGTCCGGCCAGCCAGGTGCTGACTGGAATAATCAGGGTCAGACCAAGAATATAAGCATTGGCGACCCATGCCACCGATGAAGTACTCACGTGTAAAGTTGCCGATATACTTGGCAGGGCTACCGCCGACATAAATATGTTTATACAGTCAATAAAGAAGCCGATCAGAAAGATCAGCGCGATCTTGTAGCGATAGTTCATTGCGCATCCTCTTTGCCGCGCAGGATAGGGGCGATGGACTTGAAGTGTCGATACGACTATGCTTAAAACAATGTTTGGCAGGATTTAACAGTGAGCCATCGCTTCATGCACTCTCACCTTAATCGGGTTCAGACGTTTCTCGCGGTGGTCGATTTTGGTTCTTATACCAAGGCCGCGAATTACCTCGGCATCAGTAAAGCCATGGCCAGCCTGCATGTCAAGGCACTTGAGGAAGTCCTGTCGGCGACGTTGCTGATACGCAATACCCGCAACATAGCCCTGACGGAGATAGGGCAGGACTTTTATGAAAAGTTCAAGGGTATTGTCGCGGATATCGACAATGCCTTTGACAATGTATTGAAGGGTAATAATCGGGTGTCGGGCAAGTTACGGATTAGTTCAACCAGCGAGTATGGCGAGAAGTTTATCCTGCCGTTGATACCGTTGTTTTCCGAGCGCTATCCGGAGATTCGCCTGTGCTACAACTTTAATTCTTCGTTGAATGACCTGGTCGCAGAAAAACTCGATCTGGTGGTACGTCTGGGTAATCTGGCGGACTCGGCGTTCAAGTGTCGCAAGTTGGCGGACTACGAAATCGTCCTGGTGGCCACCGAGGCGTTTCTCGCCCGCCATCCAGTAGCAGAACCGCAAGACCTGAATCACCTGCCGTGGATCGCCAACAGCAATCTTCAGGCGCCGACGCAGTGGACGTTGCGCGACGGGCAAGGGCGAAGCGTGGAGGTCAACGGTACCAGTCACTTCGAGTCGAATTCCTCGACAGCGATCCGCTCGATGACCTTGTCATCGCTGGGTGCTTCAATACTGCCGGCATGGATGGTCGAAGACGATATTGTCGCCGGGCGTCTGGTGCGTCTGCTGCCTGGCTATTCACTTCCATCACAGTCGATCAATGTAGTGTTTCCCAACACAGCGCACCTGCCGCACAAGTCACGGGCGTTCATTGATTTTCTGTTTCTTCACCTGTCTCGGTGATGCCGACCTGAAAGCCCCTCACCCTAGCCCTCTCTCGGAGGGAGATGGGACTGATCCTGGCGACTGGGCGAGATGCACTAATCTGGCATACCGAGTCGAACTCAGAATTTGAACCTCATGAAGATCGGCTCCCTTCCCCCTCTACCCATGGGGGAGAGGGCTGGGGTGAGGGGGAAAAGATCTGACTGACCCCATCAGTTTCTGCAAGGCCCACAAAACGAAAGCCCCTGAATCTGCCGATTCAGGGGCTTTCGTTCAAGCGTCGCTCACATCACGCCGCTTCGATCTTGCGGTTCTGCTCAACCTTGCCCAGATACGTCGCCAGCTTCTGCTGCTCGTCCGCCGTAGTGAACAACCCGAGCTTGGTGCGGCGCCACAGAATGTCGTGCGCCGTCGTAGCCCACTCTTCGCTGCACAGATAATCGACTTCGCGGGTGTAGAGACCGCCGCCGATGTGTTCGCCCATGTCGGCCAGGCTTTCTACGCCTTCGAGCATGCGCCAGGTGCGGCTGCCGTAGGTCACCGACCAGCGACGGGCGATTTCCGTCGGGACGAAGTCGAACTTGTCACGGATCAGTGCGCTGAGTGCCTGCGGGGTGGTCATGTCTTCGCCGCCGGGCAGGGTCGCCGTGGCGGTCCAGCTAGGGCGCATCTGGGTAAAGAACGGCATCAGTTGCGCCATCGCCGACTCGGCGAGTTTGCGGTAGGTGGTCAGCTTGCCGCCGAACACCGACAGCAACGGTGCTTCCTGCGCGTTGCCGGACAGCGCCAGCGTGTAGTCGCGGGTCACGGCCGATGGGTTATCCGATTCGTCGTTGCACAACGGACGTACGCCCGAGTAGCTGTGCTGGATGTCGTCGCGGCTGAGCTGCTTCTTGAAGTGTTGGTTGACCACTTTCAGCAGATAGTCGGTTTCGACTTCGGTGATCGCCACCTTCGCCGGGTCGCCGTTGTATTCGCGGTCGGTGGTGCCGATCAGGGTGAAGTGGTTCAGGTATGGAATAGTGAAAACGATGCGCTGATCTTCGTTTTGCAGAATGTGCGCATGCTCGCCTTCGTACAGCTTCGGCACGATGATGTGGCTGCCCTGAATCAGACGGATGCCGTACGGCGATTCCATCTTCAGATCGTCGCGGATGAATTTGGCGACCCACGGGCCTGCTGCGTTGACCAGAGCTTTGGCCGTGATCGAAAACAGGCTGCCGTCAGCGCGTTCCAGGTGCAGATGCCACAAGCCTTTGGCCCGGCGCGCGCTGACGCAACGGGTCTGGGTGTGCACGTGGGCGCCTTTTTCTCGGGCGGCCATAGCGTTAAGCACTACGAGGCGGGCGTCGTCGACCCAGCAATCGGAGTATTCGAAACCTTTCTTGATCTCGCTTTTCAGCGCGCTGTCGGCGCCGAACTTCAGGCTTTTCGAGCCTGGCAGTTTTTCGCGCTTGCCGAGGTTGTCATACAGGAACAGGCCAGCACGGATCATCCACGCCGGGCGCAGGTGCGGGCGGTGCGGCAACACGAAGCGCATCGGTTTGACGATGTGCGGCGCCTTGGCCAGCAGCACTTCGCGCTCGGCCAATGCTTCACGCACCAGACGGAATTCGTAGTGTTCGAGATAGCGCAAGCCACCGTGGATCAGCTTGCTGCTCGCCGACGAGGTGTGGCTGGCCAAGTCGTCTTTTTCGCAAAGGAACACCGAGAGCCCGCGACCGGCGGCATCCGCAGCGATCCCGACGCCATTGATCCCGCCACCAATGACGGCGATATCGTAGATCTCGGAGACAGGGGGCGTTCGCAAGGTAGAGGTGGACATTGGCTGGCCTCGGGCTTTTTTGATTTTCTATATTTGAAATCGAACATAAATGTTCATTTGCGAAAATGGTAGCCCATAAAGACGCGCACAGCCAGCCGCCTTCGATTGAAAAAACTCATCGAAGGGCGAAGAAAGGAAAATTATCGAACATGAGGTGCGCGAGAAGGCGCAGAAGAGGTGATGCAGATCGTTCCCACGCAGAGCGTGGGAACGAGAGGTTAAACGACTTCCAGGCGAATCTTGTGCTGACTCAGCAGCTGCGCCAATGCCGGCACCGGTTGCTGATCGGTCACCAGACAGTCGATCAGGCTGATCGGCCCCAGCCGGATCATCGCATTGCGCCCGAACTTGCTCGAGTCTGCCGCCAGAATCACCTGGCGCGCATTGGCAATGATCGCCTGCGATACACGGACTTCCTGATAATCGAAGTCGAGCAGGCTGCCATCCTCGTCGATGCCGCTGATCCCGACCAAGGCGAAATCGACCTTGAACTGATTGATGAAATCCACGCTTGCCTGACCGACCACACCCCCGTCGCGCCGCACATTGCCGCCGGTCAACAGCACGTCGAAATCATCCTTGGCGCTGAGCATCGACGCGACGTTGAGGTTGTTGGTGATGATTTTCAAATGACTGTGATTGAGCAGGGCGCGGGCAATCGATTCGGTGGTGGTGCCGATGTTGATGAACAGCGAGGCGTGATCGGGGATCTGCGCGGCGATGGCTTCGCCGATGCGTTGTTTTTCATCGCGCATCTGATCGGCGCGCATCGCATAGGCGGTGTTTTCGACGCTGGAATCATAAGCCGCGCCGCCATGATAGCGACGCAACAGATTGGCTTCCGCGAGCTGATTGATATCGCGGCGAATGGTTTGCGGGGTAACAACGAACAGCGTGGCCATTTCCTCGATGCTCACATAGCCGCGTTCGCGGACCAGCTCGAGGATTTGCTGCTGACGGGGAGGCAGATTCATGGGGCTTCCTTTGGGCTGCCAAGCAAAATTTGCCCATGATGCCGCAGGAATCCGCTCCCTACCAGTTTGATGCCTGTCTGTAACTGAACCTTGGCTTATTCAGCGTCCTCGCGCGCCCAGTCACGGGTGCGGCTGACGGCTTTTTTCCAGCCTTTGTACAGTTTCTCTTTCGCGGCTTCGTCCAGGCTCGGTTCGAACTCGCGCTCGATCACCGCTTTGCCGCGCAGTTCGTCCAGGCTGCCCCAGAAACCGCACGCCAGACCGGCCAGATACGCCGCGCCGAGGGCGGTGGTTTCGCGCATTTGCGGGCGCTCGACCTGAGTGCCGAGGATGTCGGCCTGGAACTGCATGAGGAAGTTGTTCGCCACTGCGCCGCCGTCCACACGCAACGCCTTGAGGCGTTCCCCGGAGTCCTGTTGCATGGCGTCGAGCACGTCGCGGGTCTGGTAGGCGATCGATTCCAGCGCGGCGCGGATGATGTGATCCACACGCACGCCGCGGGTCAGGCCGAACAGTGCGCCGCGGGCGTACGGGTCCCAATACGGCGCGCCGAGACCGGTGAAGGCCGGTACCAGATAGACGCCGTTGCTGTCCTTGACCTTGTTGGCGAAGTATTCGGTGTCGTGGGCGTCGTTGACGATTTTCAGTTCGTCACGCAGCCACTGCACGGTCGAACCGCCGTTGAACACCGCGCCTTCCAGTGCGTAGGCCACTTCACCGCGTGGGCCGCAAGCGATGGTGGTGAGCATGCCGTGCTGCGATTTCACCGCTTTGTCGCCGGTGTTCATCAGCAGGAAGCAGCCGGTGCCGTAGGTGTTTTTCGCCTGACCCGGCTCGACGCACATCTGACCGAACAGTGCCGCTTGTTGGTCGCCGGCGATGCCGCCGATGGCGATACCGCTCTTGGTGCGACCGTAGATTTCCGAGGAGGCTTTGACTTCCGGGAGCATTTCGCGCGGGATGTCGAGAATTTCCAGCATCCTCGAATCCCATTCCAGCGAATGGATGTTGAAGAGCATGGTGCGTGAGGCGTTGGTGTAGTCGGTGACGTGCACCTTGCCGCCGGTGAATTTCCAGATCAGCCAGCTATCGACGGTACCGAACAGCAGCTCGCCGTTGCGCGCACGCTCGCGGCTGCCTTCGACGTTGTCGAGAATCCACTTCAGCTTGGTGCCGGAGAAGTACGGGTCGGTGACCAGACCGGTGGTGTCGCGGATGTAGTCTTCATGACCATCACGCTTGAGTTGCTGACAGATTTCGGTACTGCGGCGGCACTGCCAGACAATGGCGTTGTACACCGGGCGGCCGGTGGTCTTGTCCCACACAACAGTGGTTTCACGCTGGTTGGTGATGCCGATGGCGGCCACCTGATCGTGATGCAGGCCCGCCTGGGCCAGCGCTTCGACCATCACCGCACTCTGGGTGGCGAAGATTTCCATCGGATCATGCTCGACCCAACCGGCCTGCGGGTAGTGCTGGACGAACTCGCGCTGCGCGGTGCAAACCACGTTCGCATCGCGGTCGAAAATGATCGCGCGCGAACTGGTCGTACCCTGATCGAGGGCAATGATGTAGTTCTTGTTCTGAATGTCGGTCATGTCGATTGCCTTGGACGAAATAAGGGAGAGTGGGCCGTGGCGCAGGCTCGTACGGGCAGGAGCCTGCGCCGACTGTTTCAGGACGTTCTGGGTTTGCCGTCAATGGCCGGTTCTGCATCCTTTGTAGCAGGTGTGGCGCCGGTCAGGTGGCGGGCGATGAGCCCGCGGTACCCGGCAGCGCCGAGGCAGGCACCGACAATCGGTGCAAAAATCGGAATCAGGAAGTACGGAATGTCACGGCCGCCAGTGAAGGAAATTTCACCCCAGCCGGTGAAGAAAGTCATCAGTTTGGGACCGAAATCTCGCGCCGGGTTCATCGCAAAACCGGTCAGCGGGCCCATCGAGCTGCCGATCACGGCGATCAGCAAGCCGATCAGCAGCGGCGCCATCGGGCCGCGCGGCAGGCCGTTGTTGTCGTCGGTCAGGGCCATGATCACGCCCATCAGGATTGCGGTGATGATCATCTCGACCAGAAACGCCTGAGCGGTCGACAGCGCCGGATTCGGGAACGTCGAGAACACCGAGGCCAGTTCGAGGCTGGCTGCCGAGCCACGAACCATTTGGTGAGTTTGTTCGAAATCGAAGAACAGATTGCTGTATAGCGTGTAGACCAGCAGCGCGCCACAGAAGGCGCCGGCGATCTGCGAAAGAATGTAGAACGGCAGTTTGCGCTTTTCGAAATCGGCGAAAACCGCCAGAGCGATGCTTACGGCGGGGTTCAAATGCGCGCCGGAAACCCCGGCCGTCAGGTAGATCGCCATGCTCACGCCGACGCCCCAGATGATGCTGATTTCCCACAGGCCGAAGCTGGCGCCCGCGACTTTGAGCGCGGCAACACAACCGGTGCCAAAAAATATCAGCAGGGCGGTGCCGAGAAATTCGGCCAGGCATTGGCCCCAAAGCGATGGTTGCGGTAAAGCAGTGGTCATTGAATACCTCGGTTTTTGTTGTTGTCTGGCGCGTTGCCAACAGGGCAAGGCGCGATATCCGCCGGTCAGGAATCCCCATTCCGTCCCCGGGTACTGCAATATCGATAATTCTTACATTATTCAGTTTCGAAAAAATATAGACAAGAAACAAACCTGTCAAAGGTCGAAAGTGAACTGTCAGTCACAATAAAACTATTCGTAGCGTGAATGATCCCTCGTCGAAGGTGCCGTCTGGTTGGCCTGGAATCGCTGCAGGTCCCGGGAATCGTGGCGTGCACTAGAGCCTTTTGCACCGTGATCGCCTAGAATCCGGCGCAGGTTTTTCCCGTCACTGCCGAGCCCGGAGCTGCCATGACCCCTGCGTTGGACTTGTTAAAAAAAGTTCGTGCCGAACATCGCGTGCACAGTTACGAACATGACCCCAAAGCCGCTTCGTACGGGCTCGAAGCTGCAGAGAAGCTGGCGCTTGAGCCGGCGCAGGTGTTCAAGACGCTGCTGGCGGCGAGCGAAAAAGGCGAATTGCTGGTGGCGGTAGTGCCGGTCGTCGGAAGCCTTGATCTCAAAGGCCTGGCGCATGCGTCGGGGGTGAAGAAAGTCGAAATGGCTGACCCGGCAGCGGCGCAGCGCTCCACCGGTTATCTGTTGGGCGGCATCAGTCCGCTGGGACAGAAGAAGCGCCTGCGCACGTTCATCGATAACTCGGCGCAAGGCTTCGCCACCATTTATGTCAGCGCCGGGCGCCGAGGACTGGAAGTCGAGTTGGCGCCGGCAGTGCTTGCCGAACACACTCAGGCGAAATTCGCTGACATCGGCCGACCCTAAACGGCCTCGGCACTGTATGAAAGAATATCGCGGGTTCTGTCACTGGCACCGCCCGCCGCGCAGTAGCATGCTGTGCCGACTGACTTAAGGAGAAGGTTATGCAGCTTGCGTTTCATCAGGTCGACGCGTTCAGTGACCGGCCGTTCAGTGGCAATCCGGCCATGGTCTATCGGCTCGATGCGTGGCTCGCCGAGGAGTTGATGCAGAAGATCGCCGCCGAGCACAATCTGGCGGAAACCGCGTTCCTGGTGCGCGAAGGCCAGGCCTGGCATATCCGCTGGTTCACCCCGACCACCGAAGTGCCACTGTGCGGGCACGCGACGCTGGCCAGCGCTTATGTGTTGTTCGAGATCTACGGTGAAACCGCTGAGCGTATCGACTTCATCTGCAAATCCGGGCCGCTGAGTGTCAGTCGTGAAGGCGATCGGTTGTGGCTGGACTTCCCGACGATTGTGCCGACAGAGATCGGCGTAACACTGGATGTGCAGCGCGCGTTGGGTGTCGAAGCGGTTGATGTACTCGGCTCCAACGAACTGTTTGTGGTACTGGAGTCGGAGCAGGCGGTGCTTGATTGCACGCCGGACATGGCGGCGCTGGCGAAGCTGCCGTGGCTGGGCGCGATCGTTACCGCTCGCGGCAACCAGCATGATTTCGTCTCACGTTATTTCGCCCCTGCGATTGGCATCAATGAAGATCCGGTCACCGGATCGACCCACTGCAGCCTGATTCCGTATTGGTCGAAACGACTGGGAAAATCGAGCCTGACCGCCTGCCAGCGCTCGGCGCGAGGCGGGGAGTTGTTCTGTCGACTGGAAGGTGAGCGGGTGAAGATCGGCGGCAATGCGACGTTGGTGGCAAGCGGCACCCTGTTTCTCAACTAACCCCGGTCTATGTAGGAGTGAGCCTGCTCGCGATAGCGGTCTATCAGCCAACGCATTTTTGCCGACATACCGCAATCGCGAGCAGGCTCACTCCTACAGGGAGCGAATCAGATCAGAGGGCTGTGCTATGCCGGCGCACGCCGTTTTCCGCTGCCGGAATCTGCGCCGCCGTGCTGCCGGATGCCTGGAACAGCACCAAATGCTCGGCCACTACCCGGATACCCACATCCGCACCGACCTGATGATCCGCATGGCTGGGGAAAATCGATTCCAGCTGCGCACCGGTCGGTAACTGCAAGCGATACAGCGTCGAAGCACCGAGGAACGTCTTGCCGACAATCCGCGCCTTCAATGCGCTGTCCGGCGCATAGACAATGTCGTCCGGACGCAGCAGCACATCCACCGCTCCGCCAATTGGCCAGGTATAAGCACGGTTGCCGCGCAGTTCACCGAGTTCGGTCTGCACCGACTCCGGGCTGGCGAGTTGCCCGCGAATGAAATAACCCTGACCGATGAAACTGGCGACATAAGGCGTCGCCGGCTCGTGGTAGAGGTTGTACGGCGTGTCCCATTGTTCCAGCCGACCTTCCTTGAATACGCCGACATGATCACTGACGGCGAAGGCTTCTTCCTGATCGTGGGTCACCAGAATTGCGCTGGTGCCACGCGCCTTGAGGATGTCGCGCACCTCATGGCTGAGCTTGCGCCGCAGTTCGCCATCAAGGTTGGAAAACGGCTCATCGAGCAGCAGCAATTGCGGCTCTGGCGCCAGGGCGCGGGCGAGGGCGACACGCTGTTGCTGACCGCCGGACAATTCGTGCGGGAAGCGCTTGCCGAGGTTCTTCAGGTTGACCAGTTCCAGCAGCTCTTCGGTGACGCGCTCCTTGTTCGGATGCTTGCGAATGCCGAAGGCAATGTTGTCGGCGACGCTCAGGTGCGGAAACAGCGCGTAATCCTGGAACACCATGCCGATTCGGCGTTTCTCCGGCGCCAGGGTGAACCCGGCACTGGACAGGGTTTCGCCACCGAGGGTGATTTCGCCCTCGTGCACCGGCTCGAAACCGGCGATGGCGCGCAGCGTGGTGGTCTTGCCGCAGCCCGACGAGCCGAGCAGGCAACCGATGTCGCCGGCGTTGAGGTGCAGATTGAGATTCTGCACCACACGTTGATCTTGATAGCCGCAAGCGAGGTTGCGCAGGTTCAGCAGTAATTCATGACTCATGCGTGGTGATATGCCGGTTCGACGAGGAACTCGAGCAGGGCCTTCTGTGCGTGGAGACGGTTTTCTGCCTGATCCCAGGCGACGGAGCGCGGATCATCAAGCAGGTCGAGACTGATTTCTTCGCCGCGGTGCGCCGGCAGGCAATGCATGAACAGCACGTCCTCGGCGGCGAGGTCGAGCAGGGCACGGTTGACCTGAAACGGCGCAAACAGCTTGAGGCGCTTGGCAGTTTCCTCTTCCTGACCCATCGAAGTCCAGACATCGGTGCTCACCAGATGCGCGCCGCGTACGGCATCCTGCGGATCACGGACGATGGTCACGCGGTCACCGGCACGGGCGACGAACTCGGGGTTCGGCTCATAGCCCTGCGGGCAGGCAACGCGCAACTGGAAGTCGAACTGGATCGCCGCTTCTATATAGCTGTTGCACATGTTGTTGCCGTCGCCGATCCACGCCACGGTCTTGCCCTGAATCGAGCCGCGATGTTCGAGGAAGGTTTGCATGTCGGCCAGCAACTGGCACGGGTGCAGGTCGTCGGACAGGCCGTTGATCACCGGCACGCGCGAGTTGGCGGCGAATTCGGTCAGGGTGCTGTGGGCGAAGGTGCGGATCATCACCGCATCGAGCATGCTCGACATGACGATGGCACAGTCGCCGATCGGCTCGCCACGGCCCAGTTGGGTGTCACGCGGCGAGAGGAAGATTGCCTGACCACCGAGCTGGATCATCCCGGCCTCGAAAGAGATGCGGGTGCGGGTCGAGGACTTTTCGAAAATCATGCCCAGCACGCGGTTTTTCAGAGGCTCGAACAGTACGCCGCGCTTACGCAGGTCCTTGAGCTCAACGCCTCGACGGATCACGCTGACCAGCTCTTCGGGCGTGCAATCCATCAGGGAGAGAAAGTGCCTTGCGCTCATCATTGACTACCTTTTTGCTACCAACCGCAGATGCTCAAAGCCTTGTTTATCGGAACAACGGGCGAGACCTGCGGCGTAAGCCGCACGGGGCGACGGAATAGGGGAAGGCGCGATATTGACATTAAATGTCGCGTTACGCCAATAGGCTACGGTTTACAAGGGAATCGAAGGGCGCGCCGCCAATTGCAATCGCGCATTTGAAGCCGGCTTCAGGGCGGCAGCGAGCCTCTTTGTACACTGGCCCCGCCGCGCTTGGCAATGCGCCGCGCCGCACACGGCGTGGCTTTGGTCGGTTTGAGGCGGGGTCGCGGCGGATTCTCTTGGTCGGATGTCCGGGCTGAAACATTTGCTAAAGCAAAGTGCTGGGTTATAAATAACATTCGAGCGACGCAGGAAGCCTCCGCATGGAATCGAAAGAACAACTGTTAATGGAACTGCTGGGTCACACGGCTCGCTCCTTGACCCACCTTACCGCGTCGGTCACCTCGATGTCGTTTGAACTGCTGCGCAGTGAAGACGAAGTGGTGAAGACGGCCGGTCGGCATATGATTGACCGCATGGCCACTATCAGCGCCGGGCTCGACGAGCATTGGCGCCTGATTGGCGAACTGACCGGCGTGCACGTCGCTCACGAGCAGATCGAAACCATTCAGGAAATTCAGCTGGCGCCGCCACCCCAGTTGCCGTCGAACTGACGGCTGCAGCGGTATCGGCTCGCCTGATAAGCCCCGATTCACAAGACGAACGTCGCTGGCGCCATGGTGTTGGCGGGGCCATAGTTTTGTTCCCGCGGGCGCAATCGCCCGCCCCGAACAAGACAGAGACTGGCCATGACCAAGACTCTCCATCACCGTGCCTGCCACCTGTGTGAGGCCATCTGTGGCCTGACCATCGAGACCACTGAAACCGATGGCCATGTCGCAATCACTTCGATCAAGGGCGATGCCCTCGATACCTTCAGTCGCGGCCACATCTGTCCTAAAGCGGTGGCGCTGCAAGATATCCAGAACGACCCGGATCGCTTGCGCCAACCGATGCGGCGGGTGGGTAGCGAGTGGCTGCCGATCGGCTGGGATGAAGCGTTTGCGTTGGTGGCATCGAAGCTGGCGGCGATTCAGGAGCGTCATGGGCAAAACGCCGTGGCGGTCTATCAGGGCAACCCGAGCGTACATAATTATGGGCTGATGACCCACAGCAACTACTTTCTCGGCTTGCTGAAAACCCGTAATCGCTACTCGGCGACGTCGGTTGACCAGTTGCCCCATCACCTCAGCAGTTACCTGATGTACGGCCACGGCTTGCTGCTGCCGATTCCGGATATCGATCACACCGATTTCATGTTGATCCTCGGCGGTAATCCGCTGGCTTCCAATGGCAGCATCATGACCGTCCCGGATGTCGAGAAGCGTCTCAAAGCGATTCAGGCGCGCGGCGGCAAAGTGGTGGTGGTCGATCCGCGTCGCAGCGAAACGGCGGCGATGGCGGATCAGCATCTGTTCGTGCGTCCGGGCGGCGATGCTGCGCTGTTGTTTGGCGTGCTGAATACCCTGTTCAGCGAGGGTTTGACTCGCGACAGCCATCTGCCGGTCGATGGTCTCGACGAGGTGCGCGCCGCGGTGGCAACGTTCACAGCGCAGGCGATGAGCCCGTTGTGTGCGGTTCCGGCCGAGCAGATCCGCCAACTGGCGCGCGATTTCGCCGCTGCGCCAAGTGCGGTGTGTTACGGACGCATGGGCGTTTCGACCCAGGCGTTCGGCACGCTGTGTCATTGGCTCGTGCAGTTGATCAATCTGGTCACCGGCAACCTCGACCGGGCCGGCGGTGCGTTGTGCACAGAGCCCGCTGTCGATCTGGTGGCCTCAACCTCGGGCGGGCATTTCAACAAATGGCAAAGTCGCGTCTCGGGCCGTCCCGAATACGGTGGCGAGTTGCCGGTGTCAGCGCTGGCCGAAGAAATGCTCACCGAAGGCGAAGGCCAGATCCGCGCATTGATCACCGTGGCTGGCAATCCAGTGCTGTCGACACCGAACGGGCGGCAACTGGAGCAGGCGCTGGACGGGCTGGAGTTCATGCTCAGCATTGACCTGTACATCAACGAAACCACGCGCTACGCCGACCTGATCCTGCCGTCGACCTCGGCACTGGAAAACGATCACTACGACACCACGTTCAATCTGTTTGCTGTGCGCAATGTCAGTCGCTTCAATCGCGCAATCCTCGCCAAACCTGAAGGTGCGCTGCATGACTGGGAAATCTTCGTCGGCCTCGCCAAGGCGTTTGCGGCGCAGACCGGCAAGGAACTGAAACCGACCATGCCGCCGTCGAAGATGATCGACATGGGCCTGCGCATGGGCCTTTATGGCGACGCGTCCGAACACAAACTGTCGCTGGCAACACTGTTCGATCATCCGCACGGGATTGACCTGGGCGCGCTGAAGCCGAATCTGGCTGCACGCCTGAAAACCCCTGATCAGCGCATACAGGCCGCACCGGCGGAGATACTCGCCGATCTTCAACGCTTCGCCGCATTGCAGGCGCCCGCCATCGATCAACTGCTGATGATCGGCCGCCGCCATGTGCGCAGTAACAATTCGTGGATGCACAACTACCATCGTCTGGTGAAAGGCAAGCCGCGTCATCAGTTGTTGATGCATCCGGCCGATCTCGCCAGTCGAGGCCTCAGTGACGGCCAGCGAGTACGCGTCAGTTCGCGGGTCGGGCAGATCGAAGTGGAGGTGCTCGGCAGCGACGACATGATGCAAGGGGTGGTCAGCCTGCCGCACGGTTGGGGCCATGCGCGACCGGGCGTGCAAATGGCAATTGCCAGCGGCCAGCCGGGCTCGAGTGCCAACGACCTGACCGATGAATGCCAGCTCGACGAGTTGTCGGGGAACGCCGCGCTCAATGGTGTGCCGGTGACGGTGGTGGCGGCTTGAGCATGTGTCTGTCGGGGAGACCGAGCAGCGCGCTCGGGATTCCGTTACAATGCGCCACCGTGCCGACCCATGAGTCGGAAAGTTCAGCCGAGGTGCTCCATGGATATCATCGAAACGATTAAAGAGCAGATTGCCAACAACACCATTCTGCTTTACATGAAAGGCTCGCCGAATGCCCCGCAGTGCGGCTTCTCCGCAAAAGCTGCGCAGGCTGTCATGGCCTGTGGCGAAAAGTTTGCGTACGTGGACATCCTGCAGAACCCGGAAATCCGCGCCAACCTGCCGAAGTACGCCAACTGGCCGACTTTCCCGCAACTGTGGGTCGGCGGTGAGCTGATCGGCGGCAGCGACATCATGACCGAGATGGCCGCTGACGGTTCGCTGCAGACCACCATCAAGTCGGCTGTCGAAGCCGCTGCGGCGAACAAGTCCGAAGCCTAAGCGCTTTTCTGCAGGAGTGAGCCTGCTCGCAATAGCGTTCTGTCAGTTGATTAAAATATTGACTGATCCAGCGCCATCGCGAGCAGGCTCACTCCTACAACGCGACAGGCAATAAAAAGCCCCGCACCTCAACAGAGGGCGGGGCTTTTTCGTGTCTGGCGTTCAGCGGGCGCTGACTTACTCTTCGCCCATCTGCGACTGCAGATAGTTTTCCAGACCGATCTTGTCGATCAGGCCCAGCTGGGTTTCCAGCCAGTCGATGTGTTCTTCTTCGGACTCGAGAATGTCTTCGAGCAGTTCACGGCTGCCAAAGTCGGCAACGGTTTCGCAATGGGCGATGGCAGCCTTCAGGTCGGCGTGGCCGGTCTTCTCGATACGCAGATCGCACTCGAGCATTTCGCGGGTGTGCTCGCCGATGTGCAGCTTGCCCAGGTCCTGTACGTTCGGCAGGCCTTCCAGGAACAGGATGCGCTTGATCAGCTTGTCCGCGTGTTTCATCTCATCGATGGATTCTTTGTATTCGTGCTTGCCGAGCTTGTTCAGACCCCAATCTTCGTACATGCGCGCATGCAGAAAGTACTGATTGATCGCGACCAGCTCATTGGCGAGGATCTTGTTGAGATGCTGGATGACGGTAATGTCGCCTTTCATGATCGGAGTCCTGCCCTGTAATCGCGGTATATAAGGCGGAGTTTGAGCTTCACACTTATAAGTGTCAAACCTAAGTTATTGAATAATATATGAAAATTAATCGGAATAAGAATGTTTGTGTTCCGCGTCTTGACGCTAAGCGATTGATTTTCAGGCATAAAAAAACCGGACATAAGTCCGGTTCCTTGAAATTGGGCTGATCAGGCGGCAGTAAATTCTGCAGGATAAGGAATCGAGGCCTGAGCGGTTTGCAGCTTGGTCAGGGTTTCGCGAACCACTTCCTTGGCCAGGCACGCACATTTGCCGCACTGGCTGGCGACGCCGGTCGCCTGGCGAACTTCCTTGTAGCTGCAGCAACCTTCATAGATCGCTTCGCGGATCTGTCCGTCGGTGACGCCAGTGCAGAGGCAAACATACATAAGTAAGAACCGTCGCTGGTTGTGACTCAATTGCGATGGATCTTAATGTTAACGAGAATGATTGTCAAAGTGCTTTGCGGCAGCTTTTGGCGTTATTTGGCTCATGACTGACGAACGGTGTTTGAGCGTTGCTTGCCTGTCCTTATAAATGCTCAACGGACAGCCGACGTGGAAAATCCGTTGAGGACAGGCCAAAAACGCAGTGTATGATGGTCGTCCCTTGCGAAGAGGGTTCGTGTCACAGGGCTGTCGCCTGAGGGTGGCAGGCTGGCCCGGACCCTGAACTTCAAGTCTTTACACCAGGAGATATCAATGAGCGTACTCGTAGGCAAACAAGCCCCTGACTTCACCGTCCCGGCCGTACTCGGCAATGGCGAGATCGTTGACAGCTTCACCCTGTCCTCGGCCATCAAAGGCAAATACGGCCTGGTGTTCTTCTACCCACTGGACTTCACCTTCGTCTGCCCGTCCGAGCTGATCGCTCTGGACAACCGCATGGCCGATTTCAAGGCACGTAACGTGGAAGTGATCGCTGTGTCGATCGACTCGCACTTCACCCACAACGCCTGGCGCAACACCCCGGTCAACAATGGCGGCATCGGCCAGGTGAAATACACCATGGCAGCCGACATGAAGCACGACATCGCCAAGGCCTACGACGTTGAATCCGAAGGCGGCGTGGCGTTCCGAGGCGCGTTCCTGATCGACGACAAGGGCGTTGTCCGCTCGCAGATCATCAACGACCTGCCGCTGGGCCGTAACATGGAAGAGCTGATCCGTCTGGTCGACGCACTGCAATTCCACGAAGAGCACGGCGAAGTCTGCCCTGCCAACTGGAAGAAAGGCGACAAAGGCATGAACGCTTCGCCAGAAGGCGTTGCGGCTTACCTGACCGAGAACGCTGCTGCCCTGTAAGGCGCAACGTCGAGGTATAAAAAAACCGGCCCAAGTGGCCGGTTTTTTTGTGCTCGGGTTTTATTCGGCGAGGATCAATCGTCGAAGTCTTCCCAACCGCCCATCTGCTTCCAGCGGTTGACGATGCCACAGAACAGCTCAGCGGTTTTCTCGGTGTCGTAACGTGCCGAGTGCGCCTCGCGGCCATCAAAATCGATGCCGGCGGCTTGACAGGCTTTGGCCAGCACGGTTTGACCGTAGGCAAGACCGGCCAGCGTCGCGGTGTCGAAGCTGGAGAACGGGTGGAACGGGTTGCGCTTCATGTCCAGGCGAGCAACGGCTGCGTTGAGAAAGCCCAGATCGAAGCTGCTGTTATGTCCGACCAGAATCGCCCGCTTGCAGCCGTTGGCCTTCAGCGCCTTGCGGATGCCGCGGAAGATGTCGGTCAGCGCGGTTTCTTCGCTGACGGCCATGCGCAGCGGGTGATCGAGTTTGATCCCGGTGAACTCCAGCGCCGCTGCTTCGACGTTCGCGCCTTCGAACGGCTCGACGCGGAAGAAATAGGTGTGATCCGGGTACACAAACCCCTTTTCATCCATGGCGATGGTGGTCGCGGCAATCTCCAGCAAGGCATCGGTGGCTGCGTTGAAGCCACCGGTTTCTACGTCGACGACTACCGGCAGGTAGCCGCGAAATCGTGCCGCCATCGGATGACGGGAACCGCCGCCGCCATTTTGACCGTCCAGTTCGTCGTCGAAATGCTCTTCACTCACGCGTGTTCCTCCAGCAGGCGCCAGCGCAGTTTTTCACCGGCGCGCAGCGGGATAACGGTCAGCTCGCCGAAAGGCAGGCTGGTCGGGGCGGTCCATTCTTCACGAACCAGGGTGATGCGATCGGTGTTCACCGGCAAACCATAGAAGCGCGGGCCGTTGAGGCTGGCGAAGGCTTCGAGCTTGTCCAGCGCGTTACGTTGTTCGAACGCTTCGGCGTACATCTCGATGGCGGCGTACGCGGTGTAGCAGCCGGCGCAGCCGCAGGCGGCTTCCTTGGCGTGCTGGGCGTGCGGTGCCGAGTCGGTGCCGAGGAAAAACTTCGCGCTGCCGCTGGTGGCGGCATCGAGCAAGGCTTCCTGATGCGTATTGCGCTTGAGGATCGGCAGGCAATAAAAGTGGGGGCGAATCCCGCCCACCAGCATGTGGTTGCGGTTGTACAGCAGGTGATGCGCAGTGATGGTCGCGCCGACGTTGGCCGAGGCCTCGTTGACGAACTGCACGGCGTCGCCGGTGGTGATGTGTTCGAACACCACTTTCAGCGTCGGGAACCGCTCGACGACACGGCGCATGTGCTCATCGATGAAAATCTTCTCGCGGTCGAACACATCGACGTCGCCACGGGTGACTTCACCGTGGATCAGCAGCGGCATGCCGACGTCGGCCATGGCTTCCAGCGCCGGGAAAATCTTGTCGATGCTGGTCACGCCGGAATCGGAGTTGGTGGTCGCACCGGCCGGGTACAGCTTGGCGGCGTACACAAAACCGCTGGCCTTGGCCTGACGAATTTCTTCCGGTTGGGTGCGGTCGGTGAGGTACAGCACCATCAGCGGCTCAAAGCGACTGCCGGCCGGGCGGGCAGCGAGGATCCGCTGGCGGTAGCCGTCGGCTTCAGCGGCGTTGCGCACCGGTGGCACCAGGTTCGGCATGATGATCGCGCGCCCGAAGGTGCGAGCCACATCGGCAACGGTATTGGTCAACACGGCACCATCGCGAAGATGAATATGCCAGTCGTCGGGACGCAGCAGGGTCAGGCGGTCGGACATGGGGGGCTTCCAGGCGGGTCAAACTGAGGCGAATGCTACCGGAAAAGACTCTTGCAGGCACTCGCTATCAAGTTTTGCAGCAAGCGTCCGATATCCCGAAGGTATGCCGTAAACATTGTGTGAATCGGTGTTTGTGTTTCACAAGCCAATGGAGCCTCCCGTGCGCCAGCGTTATCTAGCCTTGCTCAGTGTGTTTGCCAGCCTCCCTGCGATGGCGCTCACCTACCAGACCCGTCTGGAGAACATTGAGTGGACGGTCGCCGGCGACAAGTTCGAGTGCCGTCTGACCCAACCGATCACCGATTTCGGTTCGGGCGAGTTTGTGCGCAAGGCCGGCGAGCAGGCGATCTTCCGCCTCAACGCCTACAACGCCATGCTCGGCGGCGGTTCGGCGACCCTGCTGGCGGCCGCTGCACCCTGGCAGCCGGGGCGTGGCGACATCAATCTGGGCAGCGTTCGGCTGGGCAGCGGCAATGTCCTGTTCAACAGTTCGCAGTCGCAGGCTGGCGGGCTGATCAGCGGGCTGCTGGATGGTCGCAGCCCGGTCGTGCGCCGCGCATCGGGTGATGGTCGGGTGTCGGAAGTGCGCCTGCTGCCGGTCAAGTTCAGCAAGGCATTCAACGATTATCAGACCTGTGTGGCGAAGCTGCTGCCGCAGAATTTCGACCAGATCAAGCAATCACAGATCGGCTTTCCCGGCGAAGGCGTTGATCTCGACCCGGCTGCCAAAGCCAAACTGCAAGTGATGCTCGAATACATGAAGGCTGATCCGACGGTGAACCACATCGAACTCGACGGCCACTCGGACAACAGCGGCAATCGCCTGACCAATCGTGAGCTGTCGCGCCGCCGAGCGCTGGCGGTGGTCGACTTCTTCAAGGCCAATGGCATTCAGGAGTCGCAGATCACTGTGCGTTTCCACGGCGAGCAGTATCCGATCGTGCCGAACACCAACAAAGCCAACCGTGCGAAGAACCGTCGCGTCAATGTGAAGCTGGCGCGCGTCGCACCGACGACAGCCCCGGCCCCGGCGCCGCAAGCGAGTGCGCCTGCCACAGCTGCCACGACTTCCTGACTCGCCGGTCATCGTCGCGCTCTCGACAGATTCTGTCGCTTTGTCGTCTTAAGCTGTCGCGCCTCTGTAAATTATCGCGTTTGAGCGGTAGACTCCCCGGCTTTCCGTAGAACCCCGTGGAGTGATGGCATGGCGGACGTAAACAAGGTCGTTCTGGCGTATTCCGGCGGCCTGGACACTTCGGTGATCCTCAAGTGGCTGCAGGATACTTATAACTGTGAAGTGGTGACCTTCACCGCCGATCTCGGTCAAGGCGAAGAGGTCGAGCCGGCCCGCGCCAAGGCCCAGGCCATGGGCGTCAAAGAAATCTACATCGACGACCTGCGCGAAGAGTTCGTGCGCGATTTCGTCTTCCCGATGTTCCGCGCCAACACCGTTTACGAAGGCGAGTACCTGCTGGGTACTTCCATCGCACGTCCGCTGATCGCCAAGCGTCTGATTGAAATTGCCAACGAAACCGGTGCCGACGCCATTTCCCACGGCGCGACCGGCAAGGGCAACGACCAGGTACGTTTCGAACTGGGTGCCTACGCGCTCAAGCCAGGCGTAAAAGTGATCGCCCCTTGGCGCGAGTGGGACTTGCTGTCGCGCGAGAAGCTGATGGACTACGCCGAGAAGCACGCGATCCCGATCGAGCGTCACGGCAAGAAAAAATCCCCGTACTCGATGGACGCCAACCTGCTGCACATTTCCTACGAAGGCGGTGTGCTGGAAGATACCTGGACCGAGCACGAAGAAGACATGTGGAAATGGACGGTCTCCCCGGAGAACGCTCCTGACAAAGCGCAATACCTGGAACTGACCTACCGTAACGGCGACATCGTTGCGCTGGACGGCGTTGAAATGACTCCGGCCACCGTGCTGGCGACGCTGAACAAGATCGGTGGTGCTCACGGTATCGGCCGTCTCGACATCGTCGAAAACCGCTATGTCGGCATGAAGTCCCGTGGCTGCTACGAAACCCCGGGCGGCACCATCATGCTGCGCGCGCACCGCGCCATCGAATCGATCACGCTGGACCGCGAAGTTGCTCACTTGAAAGACGAGCTGATGCCGAAATACGCCAGCCTGATCTACACCGGCTACTGGTGGAGCCCTGAGCGTCTGATGCTGCAACAGATGATCGACGCTTCGCAGGTCAACGTGAACGGCGTTGTGCGCCTGAAGTTGTACAAAGGCAACGTGATCGTCACTGGCCGCAAGTCCGACGATTCGCTGTTCGATTCCAACATCGCGACCTTCGAAGAAGACGGTGGCGCTTACAACCAGGCCGACGCGGCGGGCTTCATCAAGCTCAACGCACTGCGCATGCGCATTGCTGCCAACAAGGGCCGCAAGCTGTTCTAGGCATCACACGCGGACGCACAACAAAAAGGGCGGCCTTGTCTTCGAGACAGGGTCGCCCTTTTTGCATCAATGAGTTATGGCTCCGACTGAGCATTTTTCCAGGCACCGGTGCGTGGCAGTGGTTCATTTTCAAACTCTTCCCAGACGCGTCACCGCGTGTGAGCAGAGGTTGTAGACGATACAGAGCGTTTTGCCGGAGCCTTTCTTGATCTGCCTGGCTTGCAGCAGCGCATGTTGGGTAAGCAAGGCATCCGATACGTGACTGGAAAGAAATACGATCACTCGTGATGTCTTGCGATCGAGGTTGCGGATGTTATTCAGAATCGTCGCCAGTTCCTTCGCTGCATCGACATTCCGTGCATCGATCAGATGCAAATGACTGACAAACGCCGGCAGTTGTATGTTGTGCTGAACGATCTGACTGGATTTTGCATTGCTGTCCGTCGGCGGGTCGGCCGCATTGTGGACTTTGCACGAATCTTTGCGCTCTACACTGCCAGACTCGCTTGAGACGATACAACTGGATAGCCCGAATGTACCTTGAACGCAGGGCTCCGTGGATGATGCGCTGCGCTTGTTGTCGCGTTCATTGTTATCTATCACTTTAAGAAAACTCTTGTCTTTATCAAAGTCTGAAGGTGAATAGAGGGAGCGATAATTGAAGTTCAAAGTGATAAAGAAAAGAAACAGTAAATAAAAAGGAAAGCTTATCAGGAACCACACGTATATCTCCCTGTCTTCGTTGTCCAGAAATGGCAGGGAAACCGCCGCGGATGTTTCCGAGATGGCTGCGAATATGGCGATTACCGTCATTGGGTTTGCGATCTTGTTTTTGAGTTTTATCATGTGTGTGCTCTTTATGTGTTGGTTGAATTTTTAGTTGGGTTCCAAGAACTCATGTTTATAGAAAAAATATTGTGTTGGGTACAAATATCTTGTTTCAAGTGTTTATATTCTTGAGGGTTTTGTATGCCGGAGAAACAGTGGGTTCAGCATATGTCCAATCGTTAAAGCATATGTTTCAGGGTGCGGATTCTGCGGCTTGAATCGTCGTTTGAGCGCAGAAACAGATCGCGATGAGTCCTGCTCTCAGTTCTGTACGACGTACCCTGTAACAAAAGTAAAGGTGAAATTTCTTCGTAGGCCAAACAGTAAAAGTGATGGGTGATTAGGAAGTTATTGTTTTTTTGTAGGAATAATCCGCGATCGCTGTAGGGCATGTCTCTCGATGCAAGTGCATGTCAACCCTGGCATGCCATGGAGCAAGTGAGTGGGATATTGTGCGTGCTCTAAAAATTCGAACAGCGAAACTGGACTTGCCCATGAATAAAGTGCTGATCGTGGATGATCATCCTGTCATTCGTCTTGCGGTGCGTATGCTGATGGAGCGTCATGGCTACGAAGTCATCGCAGAGACGGACAACGGTGTGGATGCATTACAACTTGCTCGAGAGCAAATGCCGGATATTGTCATTCTGGATATTGGTATTCCGAAACTTGACGGCCTGGAAGTTATCGCGCGCCTGAGCTCGACCGCTATGCCCATAAAAGTATTGGTGTTGACGTCGCAGGCGCCCGGGCACTTTTCAATGCGTTGCATGCAATCGGGGGCCGCTGGCTATGTGTGCAAACAGCAGGACCTCACCGAATTGCTCAGTGCAATCAAGGCCGTGTTGTCTGGCTACAGCTATTTTCCCAATCAGGCCTTGCATACCGTGCGCACCAGTCTGGGCAATGCCAGCGAAGCGGACATGGTAGATCGTCTGTCCGGTCGGGAAATGATGGTGTTGCAGCAGTTGGCGCGAGGCAAGACCAACAAGGAAATTGCCGACGGCATGTTCTTGAGCAACAAGACCGTAAGTACCTACAAAACGCGCTTGTTATTGAAGCTCAATGCGCGTTCGCTGGTCGACCTGATCGAGTTGGCACAGCGAAACGGCCTGGTCTGAATATCCCGAAAGCTGACGGGTCATGGGCAGGGGCGGATTTCAGCGAGTTGCAGAAAGTGAAAAGCCTCCGGTTCGGGAGGCTTTCAGGTATCAAAGATCAAAATCGTAATCAGCCAATTGCCTTTGCAGTCGGCGCTCCTCAAGCAGGTTATCGATGGTGCGGCGCTTGCTCAGGTTGGTCTTTGCAACTTCGACGACGGGCTCTACCTCGTCGGGCTCAACGGCGACAAAATCGTCTTCTACGTCCAATTGCTCTTTGTCGGTACTCATAAGGTTAACTCCCGGCCAAGATTGCCTTTGGCGCTCCTTATATCGACATTCGGATGGCGGGTAAAAAAGATTTTTTCAATCGACGTATCAATAATGGCAATAAGCGCTCAATCGTCCGAAGTTTTCGCTTTGTACTCGCACAGGTCTTCTATCCGGCAACTGCCGCAGCGTGGCTTGCGCGCCAGACACACATAACGCCCGTGCAGAATCAGCCAGTGGTGGGAATCGAGCAGGAATTCCTTTGGTACAAATTTCATCAGTTTCTTTTCCACTTCAACCACGTTTTTGCCCGGTGCGATGCCGGTGCGGTTGCTGACCCGAAAGATATGCGTATCGACGGCCATGGTCAGTTGCCGAAAAGCGGTATTGAGCACCACGTTGGCGGTTTTGCGGCCCACGCCGGGCAGGGCTTCGAGTTCTTCACGGGTTCGCGGCACTTCGCCGCCATGGCGTTCGACCAGCAGACGACAGGTTTCGATGACGTTTTTCGCCTTGCTGTTGTAGAGGCCGATGGTCTTGATGTATTCGGACAACCCTTCGACGCCCAAGGCATGGATCGCGGCCGGTGTATTCGCTACGGGAAACAGCTTGGCCGTGGCCTTGTTGACGCCCACATCCGTCGACTGCGCCGATAGAATCACCGCGATCAACAGCTCGAATGGCGATGAATACGCCAGTTCGGTTTTCGGCTCCGGATTGTCTTCGTGCAGACGGCGGAAAATCTCCAGACGTTTTGCGGCATTCATGGGCGATGCATTTCCTTTGAATTCAATTTCGGGCGAACCAGCGCCTGACGCGCAGCCAGCAGCAGCGCCAACACAATAAAAGCGCCGGGGATCAGACTGATCAGTGGCAGTGCGTCGCTGAACAGGACGATGCCTTGCCAGCTGTCGAAAGGGCCACGGCCAAGGCTGCCGCTCCCTGCGACCTCGCGCAACGTCCCCAGCAGCAACAGCAATGCGCCGAACAGAGCGCAGAGTTTGCCGCGCTCAGTCAGTGTCTGGCGCCAGAAGCCATTGTATTCCAGCACCACGCATTGCAAGGCGATCAAGCTGGCATACAAGCCGAAGGCTTGCTGCCAGGGCAGAAACCAGCGTTGCGCCAACACATCAGTGCAACTGCTGAGCGTGGCGGCGAGCAAGACGCTGACCAGTAATCGGCCTGTTTCCGTCAATCGCGGGCGTAACGCGGGCATGAACAGACCGTACAGGCCCACGACAACGCTGAATATCAATAACGTGCCGATTGCGCTGACCAGTGAACCACTGCTGCCCAGCAGCAACGGCAGCATCATGCAATGGGCCAGACCCGGCGACGGCTTCATGTTCCGCTCCCCAGCAGTGCCGCGCGATGGTCATCAAAATAACGCAGGGCGTCATGCACCGCATTGATGACTGCGCGAGAAGTGATGGTGGCTCCGGCGATCTGATCGAATTGTCCGTCATCCTTCTTCAGTGCCCAACCTGCTGCCGTCGGCGCATCGCTCGACTTTCCGGTAAACGCCTGCAGCCAGGCATTCGGTCGGTTCGCCAGGTGCCCGCCAAGCGCTGGTGTTTCGTGCTGTTCTGACGTTTTCACCGCGAGCAACCTGCCATTCGGTTCGATGGCGATCAACAATTCGATGGCGCCCACATAGCCCTGAGTCTGACTGCGCAACAGTATTGCGACGGGCTTGCCATTGCGGGTCGCGCGATAGCCTGCGCTCAACTGGCTGTGGTCCAGTCGGGTGTCGGTCAAGCTCAGTGGTTGTTGCAGCGGCTGGTTGTCGTAGCTCTCCGGCGCCAGCATGTCGAGCCATTTACGGCTGTCGAGCAAGTGCTGCGCGGCGGCGATTTGTGGCGCGCTCCCACGCTGTACAAGGTAAGTCGCGGTAATCCCGCTGATGGCCACCAGCAGCACCATCACGGTGCTGGCCCGGCGCTTCACGGGTTCACCTTGATCTGGCGATTCGCGGCGAATCGCTCCAGTGCCGGCACGCAGAGATTCATCAGCAACACCGCAAACGCCAGCCCATCCGGGTAGCCGCCCCACGTGCGAATCACGTATGTCAGCAGTCCGACCCCAACGCCGAAGAGCAGGCGCGCCAGCGCGGTTTTCGCGCCGGATACCGGTTCAGTGACAATGAAGAACGCGCCGAGCATGGTCGCGCCGCTGAATAGATGAAACAGCGGCGAGCCATGCGAATCCGACCCCGAGCCATTCCAGCACAGCAGGCTGATCACCAACAGACTGGCGAGCATGCCCAGCGGAGCGTGCCAGCTGAACACTCGACGTTGCAGCAAAAACACGCCACCGGCCAAAAAGGCCAGATTCACCCACTCGGCAGCGCGTCCACCAAAATGCCCGAATGCCGGATGGCTGACGAACAGTTCGTCGATGGTCAGGCTGGCGTTGACGCGCAGAGTGTCCAGCGCGGTCGCCTGTGCCCAAGCGTCTGGCGCCTGACCTGAGCCGAATATCTGCTGCAGGGCTGCTGCAATATCCAGAGCGTGCGCCGGCCACTGCGTCATCGCGCGCGGGAACATGATCATCACCAACGCAAAACCGAGCATCGCCGGATTGAACGGATTTTCCCCCGTGCCGCCGTACACGTGCTTGCCAAACAGCAGGCCCCCGGCGGTTGCCGTCACCGTCAGCCACCAAGGGCAATAGGCCGGCAGCGCTACCGCCAGCAAGGTCGCACTGACCAGCGCACTGCCGTCGCGCAGCGCTGGCTGCAGAGGCCGCCGACGCAGTTGCGCAACGCCCGCTTCGACAATCAGCGCAGTGACGATCGCCAGCATCAGGTTGATCAACACGCCCCAACCGTAAAACCACAACAGCGTCAGCAATCCTGGCATAGCGGCCAGCAGCAAGGTTTTCATCGCCTGTTGCAGGCGATCGTCCGCTGCCTCAAGGGGCGGCATGTTCGCTTACCTGACGCTCGGCGGCTTGCAGTCGTGCGCGGGCCTCTTCAAGAATCTCGGCGGGAGTGTCGGCGTTACGTTCGAGCTTGCCGTATTCTGCGCGACACATCGCCAGCTGGATCTTGGCGCGCTTCAAGTCGGCGTCTTTGGCGGGCGGCGGTGCTGGAGCTGTGGGTACGGCGGTTTTTTCCAGTTGCGCCAGCGCCGCTTCGGCCGCTTCGAACTGGCGTTGCAGGACGATCAGTTGCGCCTGCTGCTCGAAAGTCGGTGGATGGCCGAAGGCTTTCAGCGATTTGTGCAGTTGCGCGCGGCTCATCGCGACATCGACTTTGGCTTTCTTCACGGCCGCGTCCGCGTTCGCCGCTTTTTGCGTGCGCACCCGTTCGAGTGCCGCCTGCACCGGGTCGGTGATGCTCACTTGCGCTTGCGCCGGCCTTTTCGCCCGCGCTTCACGCTCAGCCTGTTTCTCCTGCTCTTCGCGGTGCAGGCGCTCTTTGCGCCGCTCGAAACGTTGCCGTGCGTGATCACGTTTGGCCGCGCGTGCGCGTTGCTCGTCGAGGCTCAGCGCCAGTCCGCCCACCACCGGTAAGGTCTCGGGTGGCAGCGGGTGCATTTCAATGCAGTCCACCGGGCATGGCGCCACGCAGAGGTCGCAACCGGTGCATTCGTCGATCAGGACGGTGTGCATCAGTTTCGCCGCGCCGACAATCGCGTCGACCGGGCAAGCTTGAATGCATTTGGTGCAGCCGATGCACTCGGCCTCGCGAATGAACGCCACCTGGGCCGGTGCCGAACCGCGGCTGATGTCCAGTTCCAGCACCGGTACTTTCAACAGTTCAGCCAGCGCGGCGATGGTTTCCTCGCCACCGGGCGGACACTTGTTTATCGGCTCGCCGGCGGCGATGCCTTGCGCATAGGGCTTGCATCCGGGATGGCCGCACTTGCCGCACTGGGTCTGCGGCAGGAGGGCATCGATGCGTTGGATCAGACTCATGTTTTGATCAGTCCAGTGAATCCGAGAAAAATCACTGCTATCAATCCGGCGCCGAGCAGATCGATCGGCAAGCCGCGAAAGGGCAGAGGGATATCGTTACCCGCCGTGCGTTCACGCAAGTCGCTGAACAGGCTCAGTACCAACCAGAACCCCAACCCGGCACCCAGGCTCAGCGCCATTGTGTGAAGCAGACCTTGGTCGTTTAGCGCATTGATCAATGTCAGGCCAAGTACGCCCGCATTGCCCAGCAACAGCGGCCACAACCCGTCGAAGGGCAGGTTCGGCAACCCGCGCGCCAGGCATTTCAACAACGGCGCGATCAGCAAAACGCTCAACGGCAGAAACACGAACAGGCGCAGGGCTTGCAGTTGCAGCGGCACCAGCAGCCAGTGCCAGATCGCGTAGCCGAGCACGCCGACGACAACCATCAGACACAAGGTCGCCAGTCCCAACGCATGCACCTGGCGCCGGCTGGCCGCCAACAGCGGATCGACGCCCAGCGGCCAATGCAAGACGAAGTTGTTGAGCAGCGCGGCACTGATCAGCGTTAGGACGAATTCGGTCATGGTTCTGCCAGCGAAACGGGCGGGTGTCTCTCAAGGTTAGGCCTTATCCAGCCGCCTATGAAAAATCCCACCGGCATGCGGGACACGCCGGTGGGATCGATTTACCGCAGCTTCTTACTTGATACGTTGACCTGGCTTGGCACCGCTGTCCGGGCTCAGCAGGTAGATCTCTTCACCGCCAGGCCCGGCCGCCATCACCATGCCTTCGGAGATGCCGAACTTCATTTTCCGCGGCTTGAGGTTGGCAATCATCATCGTCAGGCGGCCGTCGAGTTTCGACGGATCCGGGTAAGCACTCTTGATGCCGGAGAACACGTTGCGTTGCTCGTCACCGATATCGAGGGTCAGGCGCAGCAACTTGTCGGCGCCTTCAACGTGCTCAGCCTTGACGATCAGCGCCACGCGCAGGTCGATGGCGGCGAACGCATCGAAATCGATTTCCGGCGACAGCGGGTCCTTGGCCAGTTCGCCATTGCCGGCCGGTGCGGCTGCGCCGGTGTCGGTCTGGCTGGCGCTGAGGTCTTCTTTCGAGGCGTCGGTCATGGCTTGCACCTTTACCGGGTCGATGCGGGTCATCAACGGCTTGAATTCGTTGAGCTGATGGTTGGCCAGTAGCGTGGTGTGGTCGTTCCAGGTCAGCGGCGCAACATTGAGGAACGCCTCGGCATCGGCGGCCAGCAGTGGCAGCACCGGTTTGAGGAAGATCACCAGTTGGCGGAACAGGTTGATGCCGGTGGCGCAGATCGCCTGGACTTCATCCTGCTTGCCTTCCAGCTTGTTCAGCGACCACGGTGCCTTGTCGGCGATCCACGCGTTGGCGCGGTCGGCCAGGGCCATGGTTTCGCGCATGGCGCGGGCAAAGTCGCGTGCTTCATAGGCGTCGGCAATGCTCGGCGCGGCGGCGAGGAAGGCCTCGGTCAGCTCCGGCGCGGCATTGTTGTCGACCAGCAGACCGGCGTTGCCCTTGTGGATGAACCCGGCGCAACGGCTGGCGATGTTGACCACTTTGCCGACCAGATCGGAATTGACCTTCTGCACGAAGTCTTCGAGGTTCAGGTCGAGGTCATCGACGCCACGGCCCAGTTTCGCCGCGTAGTAGTAACGCAGGTATTCCGGCGACAAGTGGTCCAGATACGTACGGGCCTTGATGAAAGTGCCGCGCGACTTGGACATCTTCTGGCCGTTGACGGTCAGGTAGCCGTGCACGTTGATCGCGGTCGGCTTGCGGAAACCAGCACCTTCGAGCATCGCTGGCCAGAACAGCGCGTGGAAGTTGACGATGTCCTTGCCGATGAAGTGGTACAGCTCGGCGGTGGAATCCTTGCCCCAGAACGCGTCGAAGTCCAGCTCCGGCGTGCGGTTGCAGAGGTTCTTGAAGCTGGCCATGTAGCCGATCGGCGCATCCAGCCACACGTAGAAATACTTGCCCGGCTCGCCCGGAATCTCGAAGCCGAAGTACGGCGCATCGCGGGAGATGTCCCACTGTTGCAGGCCGGCGTCGAGCCATTCGGAAAGCTTGTTGGCGACGGCGTCCTGCAGGGTGCCGCTGCGGGTCCAGGCCTGCAGCATGTCCTGGAAGTCCGGCAGCTTGAAGAAGAAGTGCTGGGAATCCTTGAGCACCGGGGTAGCACCGGAGATCGCCGACTTCGGATCCTTCAGGTCGGTCGGGGCGTAGGTCGCGCCGCATTTTTCGCAGTTGTCGCCGTACTGGTCTTCGGTGCCGCATTTCGGGCAGGTGCCCTTGATGAAACGATCGGCCAGGAACATTTTCTTTTCCGGGTCGAAATACTGGGTGATCGAGCGTTGGGCGATATGCCCGGCGTCACGCAGCTTGAGGTAGATCTGGCTCGACAGCTCACGGTTTTCTTCGGCGTGAGTGGAGTGGAAATTGTCGAAATCAACCAGGAAGTCGGTAAAGTCGGCGCTGTGTTCAGCCTGCACGTTGGCGATCAGTTGTTCCGGAGTGATGCCTTCCTTTTCTGCGCGCAGCATGATCGCCGAACCGTGGGCGTCGTCGGCGCAGACATAGATGCATTGGTTGCCGCGATGCTTCTGGAAGCGCACCCACATATCGGTCTGGATGTATTCCAGCATGTGGCCAAGGTGGATCGAACCATTGGCGTAGGGCAGGGCGCTGGTGACGAGGATCTTGCGTGGCTCGGACATGTAGGGCTTCGCTACTTGATGAAACGGAGGTCGGCCACTATAAAGCGCCGGACAAGATATTTCACCCCTGCAAATCGTTGCCGGGCATGCCGTCCGGAGGATAGAAGGGGTAGGATAGCCGCCATCTTTTCCAGTCTTGTTATCGGAGTTGCCCATGAGCGCCGTCACTCGCGCAGCGGTGGAAGCCGTCCTCAGCCAATACACCGACCCTTACCTGAACCAGGACCCGGTCAGCGCCGGTTGCGTGAAAAACATCGAGATCATCGGTGACCGCGTCAATGTGCAGCTGGAAATCGGCTACGCCGCCGGTCTGTTCAAGAGTGGTTGGGCGCAATTGCTGCAACTGGCCATCGAAAACATCGAGGGCGTGGTCATCGCCCGCGTCGAGGTCAACAGCGTGATCGCCGCGCACAAGGCCCAGGCGCAGATTCCGGGGCTGGCCAACGTCAAGAACGTGGTTGCCGTGGCCTCGGGCAAGGGCGGCGTGGGCAAGTCGACCACGGCTGCCAACCTCGCTCTCGCGCTGGCTCGCGAAGGCGCCAAAGTGGGGATTCTCGACGCCGATATCTACGGCCCGAGCCAAGGCATCATGTTCGGCATTCCCGAGCGCACCCGCCCGGAGGTCAAGGATCAGAAGTGGTTCGTGCCGCTCAAGGCCCACGGTGTCGAAGTCATGTCGATGGCATTTCTCGCCGACGACAACACACCGATGGTCTGGCGCGGGCCGATGGTCTCCGGCGCGCTGCTGCAACTGGTCACGCAAACCGCGTGGGGCGATCTGGATTATCTGGTCATCGACATGCCGCCAGGCACCGGCGACATTCAACTGACCCTGGCGCAGAAAGTCCCGGTGGCGGGCGCAGTGATCGTCACCACGCCACAGGATCTGGCCCTGCTCGATGCGCGCAAAGGCGTGGAAATGTTCCGCAAGGTCAACATTCCGGTGTTGGGCGTGGTGGAAAACATGGCCGTGCACATCTGCTCGAACTGCGGGCATGCCGAGCATCTGTTCGGTGAGGGCGGTGGCGAGAAGCTTGCCACCCAGTACGGCGTGGAATTGCTGGCCTCGCTGCCGCTGTCGATGCTGATTCGTGAACAGGCCGATGGCGGCAAGCCCACTGTGATCGCCGAGCCGGACAGCCAGATCGCCATGGTCTACCAGGAACTGGCCCGCCACGTCGGCGCGCGGATCGTGTTGCAGGAAGCGGCGACGCCGGCGATGCCGAATATCACCATCAGCGACGACTGATCTATCAGCAACGCTGAGATCCCTTGTAGGAGTGAGCCTGCTCGCGATCGCGGTTTAACATTCACCAGCGGTGGTGAATTGATTACCGCTATCGCGAGCAGGCTCACTCCTACATCTGGTTTTGGGTTGGCAGTCAGATACGCAAGCCGCCATCCATCTCCAGAATCCGCCCGGTGTAGTAGTCGTTTTCGAAGATATACGCTGCCGAATGGGCGATCTCTTCTGGTTTGCCCATGCGCTTGAGCGGGATGCCCGAGGTCATTTTCTCCAGCGCTTCGGGTTTCATGCCCAAGGTCATTTCGGTTTCGATGAAGCCCGGTGCAATGCCGGCCACGCGAATGCCGTAGCGCGCCAGTTCCCTGGCCCAGGTCACCGTCGCTGCCGCAACACCGGCCTTGGCCGCGGAATAGTTGGTCTGGCCGACATTGCCGGCGCGGGAGATCGACGAGATGTTGATGATCGCGCCGCTGTTCTTCAGCTCGACCATTTTCGCCGCCACCTCACGGGTGCAAAGGAACACGCCGGTCAGGTTGACATCGATGACTGCCTGCCACTGGGCCAGGCTCATCTTGCTCATTTCGCCGTCCTTGACCTTCAGCAGCAGGCCGTCACGCAGGATCCCGGCATTGTTGATCAGCCCGTGAATTGCGCCGAAATCAGCGGCCACCTGGGCGACCATGTGCTCGACCTGTTCTTCATTGGCGACGTTGCACAGATAGCTGCGCGCCTCGACGCCCCTGGCTTTGCACGCCGCGACGGCGTCGTCGAGCTTTTCCTGATTGAGATCGACCAGCGCGAGCTTCGCGCCTTTGCCGGCGAGATACTCGGCCATGGAGCGGCCCAAACCCTGGCAACCGCCAGTGATAATGATTACTTTGTCGTTGAGTTGCATGCGCATGCCCCGATTGCTGGTCTGATGGTTTTTATTCTTGGCGGCTCCCGTTCCGCCCCGGCCGTGGCCGGGTTGCAATGGAGAATTGCCCGATGGCGTAGCCGAAACCTGTTTTCGCGCGCCCGTCCGTTTTTTCGACGGAATCTATTCAAGGAGTCATAAATTGAGCGTTGAAGTGGCGAAGAATGCCCGAGAATTGCTTCTCAAGGAATACCGTGGAGTGCTCTCGACCCACTCCAGATCGATGCCCGGTTTTCCGTTCGGCTCCGTGGTCCCGTATTGCCTGGACGAGCAGGGCCGGCCGCTGATCCTGATCAGCCGCATCGCCCAGCACACCCACAATCTGCAAAAAGACCCGAAATGCTCGATGCTGGTGGGCGAGCGCGAGGCCGATGACGTGCAAGCGGTGGGGCGCCTTACTTATCTTGCACAAGCGCAAAAGCTCGAAGACCCTGCCGCCATCGAAGCCGCCGCCGAACGTTACTACCGCTACTTCCCGGATTCGCAGAACTACCACAAGGCTCACGATTTCGACTTCTGGGTACTGGATCCGGTACGCCACCGCTACATCGGCGGTTTCGGTGCGATTCACTGGATCGATCAGTTGACCCTGGCCAACCCGTTCGCCGGCAAGGCCGAGATCAGCATGGTCGATCACATGAACAGCGACCATGCCAAGGCTATCGCCCATTACGTCGAGCTCGCCGGTTTGCCGAACAGCGTGCCGGCGCAACTGGCCGGGATTGACAGCGAAGGCATGCACTTGCGCATCGGTCAGGCGTTGTACTGGCTAGGCTTCCCAAGCCCTTGCAATACTCCGACACAAGTGCGCGAAGCCCTGGTTTCATTGGCTCACGCTGAGGTCTGGCCAAAAAATACGCCTTCTTAAGGTTGAATTCACGCAAAGGCGACGTCATCTAAGGCTTACTGCAAGGCATTTCTTGCGTTGAGGACAATTTTGATGCGCCCTTTTCTGTTGCTCTTTCTGCTGTTTCCAGTGCTGGAGCTGTTCGTATTCGTCAAAGTGGCAGGGGCGATCGGGTTCTTCCCGGCCCTGCTGCTGATTATCGTCGGCTCGATGTTCGGCGTGTTTGTGCTGCGCATCGCCGGCCTGGCCACGGCGCTGCGTGCCCGTGAAAGCCTGAACCGCGGCGAACTGCCGGCACAAACCATGCTCGAAGGGCTGATGCTGGCCCTGGCCGGCGGTTTGCTGATCATTCCAGGCTTTATCAGCGACGTGGTCGGTCTGGTCATGCTGCTGCCGTTCACCCGGCGTCTGCTGGCGAACAAAATGCGCCAGCGTGCCGAAGACCAGGCCATGCGCCAGCGCGCCTTCGCCGATGACCTGCAACCCCGTGGCGGTCCGGCACCACGCGAGCCGTTGGGCCGTGAGCCGAATGTGATCGAAGGCGAGTTCGAACACCGCGACCACAAGTAACGTCAACATCGGCACGGCACCTTCGGGTGCCGTGCTCGTTTATGGGGCCAAATCGCCGGACGGCGTCAAAATTTTTTTTGCCCCAGCCCTTGTAATCAGCTTGTACGCCCCTATGTATCGGTCACCGAAAGGTTTCCGGTGATTACACCGGACAGACTTGCGCGGTTCGCTCGACGAGCCGCACCCGGCACAGGCCGGATTTGTTAAACCCGCCGGGACTACACCGGCCGATGAAAACCACAATTAGGAGAGATCGACAATGAAGCTTCGTCCTCTGCATGACCGCGTCGTCATCCGTCGCAGCGAAGAAGAAAAGAAAACCGCTGGCGGTATCGTCCTGCCAGGTTCGGCTGCTGAAAAAGCCAACCACGGTGTGATTCTCGCTGTAGGCCCGGGCAAAGCTCTGGAAAACGGCGAAGTGCGTGCACTGTCCGTGAAGGAAGGCGACAAGGTTGTGTTCGGTCCTTACTCCGGCAGCAACACTGTGAAAGTCGATGGTGAAGACCTGCTGGTAATGAGCGAGAACGAAATCCTCGCGGTTATCGAAGGCTGATACTCCCGTTCATTTTCCCGTTACTACAAAGTATTTAAGGAATATCGATCATGGCTGCTAAAGAAGTTAAGTTCGGCGATGCCGCCCGCTCCAAGATGCTCAAAGGCGTCAACGTTCTGGCTGACGCGGTAAAAGCGACCCTGGGCCCGAAAGGCCGTAACGTGATCCTTGAGAAGAGCTTCGGCGCTCCGACCATCACCAAGGACGGCGTATCCGTCGCCAAAGAAATCGAACTCGAAGATCGCTTCGAAAACATGGGCGCGCAGCTGGTCAAAGACGTTGCCTCCCGTGCCAACGATGACGCCGGTGACGGTACTACCACTGCCACCGTTCTGGCTCAGTCGATCGTCAACGAAGGCCTGAAAGCCGTCGCTGCCGGCATGAACCCGATGGACCTGAAACGCGGCATCGACAAGGCAACCATCGCCATTGTCAAAGAGCTGAAAGCCCTGTCCAAGCCATGCGCTGACTTCAAGGCCATCGCTCAGGTCGGTACCATCTCCGCCAACTCCGACAACTCCATCGGCGACATCATTGCCGAAGCCATGGAAAAGGTCGGTAAAGAAGGCGTGATCACCGTTGAAGAAGGCTCGGGCCTGGAAAACGAACTGTCGGTTGTAGAAGGCATGCAGTTCGACCGTGGCTACCTGTCGCCGTACTTCGTCAACAAGCCGGACACCATGGTTGCCGAGCTCGACGGCCCGCTGATCCTGCTGGTCGACAAGAAGATCTCGAACATCCGCGAAATGCTGCCTGTTCTGGAAGCGGTTGCCAAAGCCGGCCGTCCGCTGCTGATCGTTGCCGAAGACGTTGAAGGCGAAGCCCTGGCGACTCTGGTTGTGAACAACATGCGCGGTATCGTTAAAGTCGCTGCCGTCAAGGCACCAGGCTTCGGCGATCGTCGCAAGGCCATGCTGCAGGACATCGCTGTTCTGACCGGTGGTACCGTGATCTCCGAAGAGATCGGTCTGAGCCTGGAAAGCACCACTCTGGAGCACCTGGGTAACGCCAAGCGCGTGACCCTGTCCAAGGAAAACACCATCATCGTTGACGGTGCTGGCGTGCAGGCAGACATCGAAGGCCGTATCGCTCAGATCCGTGCCCAGGTTGCCGAAACTTCCTCCGACTACGACCGTGAAAAACTGCAGGAGCGTCTGGCCAAGCTGTCCGGCGGCGTTGCAGTGATCAAGGTTGGCGCTGGTTCCGAAGTTGAAATGAAAGAGAAGAAGGCCCGCGTTGAAGACGCCCTGCACGCAACCCGTGCAGCCGTTGAAGAAGGCGTGGTACCTGGCGGTGGCGTAGCGCTGATCCGTGCTCTGGAAGCCCTGACCGAACTGACCGGCGACAACGCTGACCAGAACGTCGGTATCGCTGTGCTGCGTCGCGCTGTTGAAGCGCCGCTGCGTCAGATCGCTGCCAACTCCGGTGACGAGCCAAGCGTCGTCGTCAACGAAGTGAAGAACGGCAAAGGTAACTTCGGTTACAACGCTGCTTCTGGCGAATACGGCGACATGATCGAAATGGGCATCCTGGACCCAACCAAGGTAACTCGTTCGGCTCTGCAAGCCGCAGCCTCGATCGGCGGTCTGATCCTGACCACCGAAGCAGCTGTTGCTGACGCACCGAAGAAAGAAGGCTCGGCTGGCGGCGGTATGCCAGACATGGGCGGCATGGGTGGCATGGGCGGCATGATGTAAGCCAGCCTTACCCTGTAACGAAAAACCCCGCCGGCGCAAGCCAGCGGGGTTTTTTATTGCCCGAATTCTGGGGTGGGCTACAGACCGAGGTGTGGCCATCGCTGGCAAGCCAGCTCCCACAGGAGTCCAAGGTCAGGCACATAGTGTGTGAACACTCTCAGTCCCTGTGGGAGCTGGCTTGCCAGCGATTGCGTCCGATCAAGCGCTGACGGGGCGTGCTTTGACAACCGTTGCAGTCTTGCCCGCCGGGCGATACAGCACCCAGTAATAAGCCCCCAGACAAATCAGCCAGCAGAAAATCGCCGTCCAGACGTTATGCGAAAAGAAGTGCGCGCCCTGCATCATCCGGCTGATCGAAAACACCGAGCCCAGCGCAAAGGCAAAAACAAACGCCTGCCGCGCCAGCCGTGGGCGACGATCGCGCAGAACAAAAAACAGCGCAAACAAGGTGAAACCCGTCGCCGCATGCCCGCCGGGCCAGCAACGCCCCGGCTTGTCGGTGGCGGGACGATGTTCCATCAGTTTGCTGTACGTTTCATGCCCACCGAACTGCTCAAGGCTCCACGGGCACTGCACCGCCGTCACGGCTTTGACCGGGGTGACGAACGAAGTGGCCAGGCCCAGCGACAGCACCAGGCAGCCCAGCTCACGCTTGAACGGTTTAAGTCGGGCGAGGAAAAACGAGGCGATGAAACCGAGGATCGCGAACACCGAGAAGGCGATGACCACTTGTTTGGCGCGGTCATGCAGGATGTCTTCGAGAAAATAGCTGTGCCGTCCGATGAAGTCGCCGGCGACCGGGTCATAGAACAGTCGGGCCAGATCCATGTCCAGATCGGTCAGTTCGAGCAACACCAGAATGATCGCCGCGACCGCAGGTATGCCCAGGCATAACCACAGATTCAGCGGCCGGGAAACGGGACGGGCAGAGGTCAACGCCATGGGCAATTCCTTGGTCGGCAAGTATGTTCAGGGGAGCGCAATCGCGCGGAGTCTGCGCGGACGGGCGTTGCCGATTCGTTAATCGAAAGTGAAAAAAACGTTGGCGGGCGGCATCAGCACTTTTATCGCCAAACAACCCGACACACGCCTAGCCGTGAGCCACACTTGGCCGTAAGCTGCGCGGGCCAAGACGGCCGTAACCCCGTTCGGAGGAGGTGCCCATGCGAATTCTGTTGGTCGAAGACAACCGCGACATCCTGGCCAATCTGGCCGATTACCTGGGCCTCAAGGGCTACACCGTCGATTGCGCGCAGGACGGTTTGTCGGGCCTGCACCTTGCCGCCACCGAGCATTACGACCTGATCGTCCTCGACATCATGTTGCCGGGGATCGACGGCTATACCCTGTGCAAACGCCTGCGCGAAGATGCACGGCGTGACACACCGGTGATCATGCTCACCGCGCGCGATCAACTGGACGACCGCTTGCAGGGCTTCAAGTCGGGTGCCGACGATTACCTGATCAAACCGTTTGCCTTGTCCGAACTCGCGGCGCGGGTCGAAGCCGTGATGCGTCGCGCTCAGGGCGGTGGCCGGCGCGCCTTGCAGGTCGCCGACCTGAGCTATGACCTCGACACCCTGGAAGTGACGCGCGACGGCAAACTGCTCAAGCTCAACCCGGTCGGCCTGAAGCTGCTGGCCGTGCTGATGCAGAAGAGCCCGCATGTGTTGCGCCGGGAAATTCTCGAAGAAGCGCTGTGGGGCGATGACTGCCCGGACAGTGACAGCCTGCGCAGCCACGTGCACCAGTTGCGCCAGGTGATCGACAAGCCATTCGCCAAGCCACTGCTGCACACCGTGCACGGGGTGGGTTACCGCTTGGCCGACGTGTAATGGAGTTCAGGCAAAGCCTTTCGCAGCGGATCATCATTGCCTTTGCCTTGATGAGTGCACTGGTGGCCGGCGCGTTCGCCATGGGCATTGTCGCGACGGTGCATCTGGTCGAGGAAAAACTGATTTCGGCGGGGCTGGGCGGCGACTTGCAGCGCTTGTTGCTGATGGACAACGTTTCCGACTGGAGCCACCGCCCCGAACCGGATCAGCTGTTCTATTTCAGCGGCGGGCCGGGCGATTTCGATCTGCCCAAGGACCTGCGCCATCTCGATGCCGGTTTTCATGAAGTGTTCCGCGAGCAGCTGTCGTATCACGCGATGGTCGAGATCGTCGATGGCCGCCGGTACGTTCTGTTGCAGGATCAAAGCGATTTCGAAGAGCGCGAACGCGTTCTGTTTGCCGTGGTGCTGGTGGGTTTCGTGCTCAGCCTGGCGCTGGCGGTATTCCTCGGCTGGGTGCTGGCGCGCAAGGTGATGGCGCCGGTGGTACGGCTGGCGCGGCAGGTCCGTCATCGCGATCAGTTGCTCGGGCTGGCACCGCCGTTGGCGCCGGATTATGCGGCGGATGAAGTCGGTGAGCTGGCGGTAGCGTTCGACGCGACATTGGGGCGCCTGCGTCAGGCGCTGACCCGCGAGCGCTTGTTCACCAGCGACGTCAGTCATGAATTGCGTACGCCGCTGATGGTGCTGGCCAGTTCCTGCGAGCTGCTGCTGGAGAATCCGGGCATCGATCAGCGCGGTCGCTCGCAGGTCGAGCGTATCGCTCGTGCCAGTGAGGAGATGCGCGAATTGGTGCAGACGTTCCTGATGCTGGCGCGCGCGCAAAACGAAGAGCCCGGAGCGGCGCCGCAACACAACCTTACGCAAGTGGCGCAAAGCCTGCTGTGCCTGTGGCGCGAGCCGATCGAGCGCAAGGGCCTGAGGCTGGTGTTCGAGCCGGGCAGCCCATCGGACGCCCGCTACAACGCGACGTTACTCAACGCGGTGATGGGCAACCTGCTGCGCAACGCGCTGCATTACACCGAGGAGGGTTTCATTCGCCTGACCCTGACGGCTCACGGCTTTATCGTCGAGGATTCCGGCGTTGGGATTCCCGAGGAAAAGCGCGAAGCGATGTTCGAACCGTTCGTGCGCGGCAGTGAGAAACGCGGTGACGGCCTCGGGCTTGGCTTATCGCTGGTGCAGCGCATCTGTGAAAACCAGGGCTGGACCGTGAGCTTGAGCACGATGGAACCCAATGGCTGCCGATTCGAGGTAGATCTTGGCGTGAATGCAGGCAAATAGTCGCGACAGGCTACTCCCGTCAAGCTGTCTGATTCCTGTATAACGTTGTAATACTTTGCCGGTTTACCTGACATTTTTTTCACAATTGGATGACCTGACGCTGACACGCCGCTGACTAAGGTGGCGTCATCAGACATTCAGGAGTCCAGATCATGGCCGACCCGATCAAGCTCGATTTTTCGGAAAAGTACGACGACCAGCATGCGCAGAGATATCTGCGCAAGCACAAGGAAAGTATGGGCCGTCGCTTGTCGCATTGGCGCGATGAACAGTTGGCGCGCAAGGCCTTGTCACTCGCAGGCGATCCCGGTCTGGTGCTGGATTTGCCCTGCGGTGCCGGGCGTTTCTGGCCAATGCTCGCGGAAAAACCCAACCGGGTGATCATCGGTGCGGACAACTCCGAATCGATGATCAAGACAGCAATGCAGGGGCAACCGGCCGATGTGGTCAAGCGGGTCCAACCGCTGCACACCTCGGCGTTCGACATTGCCTTGCCGGACAACTCGGTCGACAGCATTTTCTGCATGCGGCTGCTGCACCACATCGGTGAGTCCGAGCACCGCCAGGTGATCCTGCGCGAATTCGAGCGCGTGAGCCGCGACAGTGTGATTGTTTCATTGTGGGTAGACGGCAATTTCAAAGCCTGGAAGCGCAAGCGCGCCGAGCTGGACCGGCCGAATCGTGATTACCAGAATCGTTTTCTGATTCCGGCGGCGACGATCGAGAAAGAATTTCAACAGGCCGGGTTCCGCATTCAGGAACAACTGGACTTTATACCGCTCTATGCGATGTGGCGGGTTTACGTATTACGCAAGAGGTAAGGGATGGCAGTGCAAGCAGCAGTTGAAGCGAACGTCGCTTCGCAAGATGGTTTCGATTATTACTGGGCCCAGCGTGGCGAATGGGTTGAAGAACCCAACGTACGCCGCGGTGGCGAAAGCGGGGTACAGCGCATCGTTGGTCGCGACGGTCAGTTGCTGTACGCCAAGCGCCAGACCGGACACATCTATCGCAGCTGGTTGCACCCGTTCGGTCGTCCTACCGTATTGCGCGAACTCGATGCGCTGACCGGCGTAAGCAAGCTCGGTGTACGCGTACCGCAAATCGTTTTCTGTGGTGCTCAGCCTGATCCGCAGCACAAATGGCGCGCACTGCTGGTGACCCAATCCCTGGACGGTTTCCAGGAACTGGAGCATTGGCTGGCCGCTGCCGGCGGTCGCGATCAATGTGGCGACGTGGTCTATGAGCGCGTGCTCAAGGACCTGGCGGAAAATCTCGCGCGCATGCACAAGGGTCGCTGGCAGCACAGCTGCATCTACATCAAGCACGTATTCGTGCGGGTGACCGGCGAGGGTGAGTCGGCCAAGGTCGAAGTAGCGTTGATCGATCTGGAAAAATGCCGCCAGCGCCTGACCGCCTATCGCGCCGCACAGCACGACATGAAGCAACTGCGTCGCCATTCGTCGTTCCGCGATGCCGACTGGAAAAAACTCGTCTATTTTTATGAGACGGCGTTTGGCAGCGCTATCAAAGGTTTATAGCGATGAAACTAGAAATTGCACGAGGTTTGTTTCTGGTCGGAGCCTTGGCAGTCGCTTCATTGGCGGTGGCTGCCTGGGAGCAGCCCCGCATGCAGGTCATCGGAGCGTCCACGACGGACGCTCATTGCACGCTGCCTCGGGTGGCGAAAGCCTCCGTGGCGACCAAACCCGATCATGATCTGCTGTTGTTCATGTTCGGGCTATCTCAAGGGATGAGGCCAGCCAGTTGAAATTGATGCCCACGTAAAAGGCCTCGCAGATGCGAGGCCTTTTTTTTACACACCGCTCCCCCTTGTAGGAGTGAGCCTGCTCGCGATAGCGGTGTGTCAGTCAACATTATGGAAACTGACATACCGCCATCGCGAGCAGGCTCACTCCTGCAAGGGGCTAAGTGGTGGGTTGGGGATCGGGTTTCGCCAGCAGGGTATAAACGCACGGCAACACGAACAGCGTGAACAGCGTGCCGATGGACATGCCCGTGGCAATCACCATGCCGATATCAAAGCGGCTGACCGCCCCCGCGCCCGTCGCGAGAATCAGCGGCACCATGCCGAACACCATCGCCGCCGTGGTCATCAGCACCGGGCGCAAGCGAATCGCCGCGGCTTCTTCAACCGCTTCACGCGCGGTCAGGCCTTTGTCCTTGCGCAACTGGTTGGCGAACTCGACGATCAGGATCCCGTGCTTGCTGATCAGGCCGATCAGCGTCACCAGCCCGACCTGGGTGTAGATGTTCATGCTCGACCAGCCGAGAAACAGCGGAATCAGCGCCCCGCAGATCGACAACGGCACCGTCACCAGAATCACCAGCGGATCGCGGAAGCTTTCGAACTGTGCCGCCAGCACCAGAAAGATGATCGCCAGCGCCAAGGCGAAGGTGACCCACAAGGCGCTGCCTTCCTGGACGAACTGGCGGGAGGCGCCGCCATAGTCAAAAGCAAAGCCAGCGGGTGCTTCCTCACGAGCGATCTGCAACACCGTGTCGATGGCTTCACCCATGCTCACCAGCGGGAAACCGGAAATCTTCGCCGCGTTGAGTTGCTGGAACTGGTTGAGCTGACGCGGTCGCGCACGGTCGCTGACCTTGATCAACGTCGACAACGGCAACAGTTCGCCCTGGGTGTTCTTCACGTAGTAGTTGTTCAGCCAGTCCGGGTTGTCACGGTAGGCGCGTTCGACCTGCGCGATCACCTTGTAGCTGCGTCCCTCAATGGTGAAACGGTTGATTTCCGCCTCGCCCAACAATGTCGCCAGGGTGCCGCCGAGGTCCTGCATGGACACGCCCATCTGCGCGGCCTTGGCGCGATCGATATCGACCACCACTTCCGGTTTGTCGAACGCCAGATCAAGGTCGACGAAGGCAAACTTGCCCGACTCCATCGCACGTTTCTTGATTCGGTCGGCGACTTGCAGCAGCAGTTCGTAATCGTTGGCCGTATTGATCACGAATTCGAACGGCAAGCCTTCGCCGGTGCCGGGCAGGGAGGGCAGGTTGAAGCCAAAGATCTGCAAGCCCGGAATGCTTTCGAGTTTGCCTTGCACTTGCGGCAGGATTTCCATCTGCGTGCGGCTGCGCTCGTTCCACGGTTTCAGCAGGAAGCCGCCAATCCCCGCCTGCACACCGTTGTAGCCGTTGATCTGGAACGAGGAGTAGTACTCGGGGAATTCCTTGAAGATCGTGATGAATTCGTCGGTGTAGGTGCTCAGGTAATCAAGGTTGGTCGGCTGCGGCGCACTGGCCATCATGAAAATGATGCCCTGGTCTTCGTCCGGCGCCAGTTCCGACTTGGTGAACTTGAGGAACAGCGGAATCAGGCACAGCACGATCAGCGCAAACACCAGCACCACCGGCCGTGTATTGAGCGTGCCATGCAGCATGCTCTGATAGCGGCGTTTGAGGCTGTCGAAGATCCGGTCCAGACGATGAGCCAGGCCACTGGGGTTCTGGTCATGCCGCAGCAGGAACGCGCACATCATCGGTGACAGGGTCAGGGCCACGACGCCGGAAATCACCACCGCGCCGGCCAGAGTCAGGGCGAACTCCTTGAACAGCGCGCCGGTCAGGCCGGTGAGAAAACCGATCGGCGCATACACCGCCGCCAGGGTGATCGTCATCGACACCACCGGCATGGCGATTTCGCGGGCGCCTTCCAGCGCGGAGTCGAACGGTGTCTTGCCTTCCTCGATGTGACGATGAATGTTTTCCACCACGACAATCGCATCGTCGACCACCAGGCCGATGGCGAGGACCATTGCCAGCAGCGTCAGCAGGTTCATCGAGTAGCCCATCATCTGCATGAAGAACATCACGCCGATCATCGACAACGGAATGGTCACCACCGGGATCACCACCGAGCGCAGCGCACCGAGGAAAAGGAACACCACGACGATGACGATCAGCACCGCTTCGAACAGGGTTTTCACCACTTCGTCGATCGAAGCCTGGATGAACAACGTGGCGTCGTAGGCGATTTCGCTTTTCAGGTTCGGCGGCAACTGCGCTTCCAGCTCCGGCATCAGCTTGCGCACTTCCTTGATCACGTCCAGCGGGTTGGCCCCCGGTGTCGCCTTGATGCCGATGTACACCGATGGCGTGCCGCCGAACGAGCTGATCGAGTCGTAGTTTTCCGCGCCCATCTCCACCCGTGCGACATCGCTGAGCAATACGCGGCTGTCGCCATCGACCTTGAGCGGAATCGCGGCAAAGGCTTCGGCAGACTTCAGCTCGGTGTTGGCGTTGATGCTGGTAACGGTGTACTCGCCTTTCACTTCGCCGGCGGCGGAGAGAAAGTTGTACTGGCGAACCGCGTTGGTCACATCGGCGGCGCTGAGACCGAAACCGGCGAGTTTCACCGGGTCGAGCCACAGGCGCATGGCAAACACCTGATTGCCGAGAATCTCTGCTTCGGCCATGCCCGGCAGGGTCGCCAGTTTTGGCTGGATCACCCGTGACAGGTAATCGGTGATCTGCGGGTTGCTCAGGTCCTCGCTGAAGAAACTGATGTACATCAGGGCCGAGGCGTCGGCGGATTCCTTGCTCAGCACCGGATCTTCGGCGTCCTGCGGCAGCTTGTTTTTTACCTCGTTGGCCTTGGCCAGCAGTTCGGTGAACAGGCGATCGGTGTTGGCGCCGATTCGCGCATAGATCGAAATCACCGAGAAGTTCTGCCGGCTGACCGAGGTCATGTAGTCGATGCCCTCGGCACTCGCCAGACTTTGCTGCATCGGCTGGGTGATGTAGCCCTGAATGGTTTCGGCATTGGCCCCGGGGTAGGCGGTGGTCACCGTGATCAGCGCGTTTTCCATCTGCGGGTACTGGCGCAGCGGCAACTTGCTCCAGGCCTGGAAGCCGAGCAGCACAATCAACAGGCTGACCACGGTGGCGAGCACCGGGCGACGGATGAACGGGTCGGTAAAAGCCATGGGGATTCCTTGATCAGTCGGCGCGTGGCGGACTGTTCTGCTCGCCGAGGGTCTTGTCGTCGCTGATGGCGATGTGTGCACCGTTGTCCAGTTTGATCTGGCCGGCCGTCACCACTTGCTCGCCGCTCTGCACGCCCTTGTTGATCATCACCAGGCCATCGCGGCGCTCACCGGTTTCGATGAAACGGCGTTCGGCGATCAGCACCGGTTGGCCCTTGTCGTCTTTTTCGACGCTGCCGTCCTCGGCTTTCTTCTGCCCGACCACGTACACCGAGTTGCCGTAGAGGGTGTAGGTGATCGCGCTCTCCGGCACCACGATGTGTTTCTGCGGCTCCGGCAGCAGCACTTCGAGACTGGCGAACATGCCCGGCAGCAGCTTGCCATCGGGGTTGGCCAGGGTCGCGCGAACCAGAATGTTGCGCGTGCTGCTTTCGACGATCGGGTTGATCGCGCTGATCTTGCCAGCGAAGTTCTGTTTCGGATAAGCGGCGACGGCGATCTGTACCGGTTGACCGATGGCCAGTTTCGGCACCGATTGTTCAGGCAGGTAGAAGTCGGCGTAGAGGCTGCTCAAATCCTGCAGCGTGGCGATTCGGGTGCCGCTGGCGAGGTAATCGCCGACGTCGACCTGACGGATGCCGATGGTGCCGCTGAACGGCGCGAGAATGCGTTTTTTCGCCAGCGACGCGTTGAGCTGATTGACCGTGGCCTTGTTCTTTTGCAGCACAGCGGAGAGGCGGTCGTACTCGCCTTTGGAGATGGCGCGGCTGTCGACCAGTTGGCTGCCGCGGCCGAAATCCAGTTGTGCCAGGCCGAGATCAGCCCTGGCCGTTTCCAGCAGCGCGGTTTCGACGGCGCTGTCGAGTTGCAGCAGCGGCTGCCCGGCCTTGACCTTCTGCCCCGATTCGAACTTGAGTTCGGTCACCGTGCCGGCGACTTCCAGGCTCAGTTCGACACCTTGCAGCGCCTTGAGCGTGCCGACTGTCGGCAGACGCATCTGCCATGGCTGTTCGCTTGCCCTGGCCACGGCGACGCTGATCGGCGGTTTCGGTTTGGAAAAGCCCTGGATCATCGTGTAGATCGAAAAGGCTTTGTACCCGCCCAGCACCAGGACGATCAGCAACACAACACCCAACATGATCAGCATGCGGCGACGCAGCATATTTCCAGTTCCTTGGATAAATCAGGTGAGACAGGCGGGCACATTACTCCGAGTACAAGGGGTATTCCAACTGGCAGTTATTACAGGCGATGAAAAGGGCGAGGGCCATGAAATGACGCTCGCCCTCGAGATGCTGTCAGCCGCTGCCGCGCGCGGCTTATGCCATCAGATGCAGATGGTTGTCCCAGAGCCCTGCGGGCAATTCCAGCGGCTTTGCCAGCAACTCCGCCTGACGGCAATCGTAGTAACGGCAACGGCCTTGACCTGAGGTCACGACAAAACCGTCCTGCACCGCACCGACCCCGGCGCAATCGGGCAACGGCGCGTCGAGGCGCACTTCGCCGCTGTCCAGATCCCAGATGAAAAAACGGTTGCCCCGCGGCGCGGTCAGCGCGACCAGCCGTAACTCGCTGTGCACCGCGACGCTGGCGGTGTAATGCCCCATCGCTTGCAGCTGGTGTTCCGGCACCGGGAATGCCACGAAGGGTTGCCCCGGACGCTTGATCGCCAACAGCTCCGAGCGCTCATGAGAGGCGCCCATGAACTGCTGACCGGCGACGATGGTGCCGTCACTGGCGATGCCCAGGTGACGCACGCTGTTCATCTGCTGGGCGAGGGTTTCCTTGCTCAGCAGCGTACCGTCGCGCTGCATCAGCACCAGGCTCGGCTCCATGGCGTTGAGGTTCATGTCGACGCGGCTTTCCGCCTCGGTGCGAATCCCGCCGTTGGCCACCACCAGGGTTTCGCCGTCGGGCATCCACGACACCTGGTGCGGACCGAGGCCGTGGGTGGAAATCTCACCGCTGTGCACCAGCCGTTCGCCTTCGAATTTATACACGCCGAGCAAACCACGGCCTGGATCGGAGGTGTCGTTCTCGGTGGCGTACAAATACTCGCCATCCTTGTGCACCACGGCATGCCCGTAGAAATGCCGGTTCGGCTGCGAGGTCACGGTTTGCAGCAAGGTCCCGTCGCGCAGGTCGATCAGATAACTCTCAGTGCCCGGACGCCGGGCCACGAACAGCGCGATCGGCTGCGTCGGGTGGTTGATGATGTCGTGGCAGCGCTGGCCGACCTGGGTGGCGAACACCCGCGTACCGTCGAGCCGATAACCGACGGCGTAATGCCTGCCGTCAGTGTCGTCGCGCGCCGACAGCAGCAGCGGGCTCTGATCCTTGCGTTTGAACAGCGTCCAGCCGCCCAGCGTCACTGCTCCCAGCAGCACACTACCTAAAGTCAGAGCCTGGCGTCGCAGCATGGCACTTGCCCTCATCAGTCACCGTCGTTGGCGTTGAAGCCCAGTTGAATGCCCAGCGCCTTGGCCAGTTCGCCTTCGTGCAGGCGATGGACGACGTTGAGGCTGTCGTAGATGTCGTTCAGTTGCTGGCGACCGGCGTCGTCTTCAAGCATTTCGCCGAGCGAGCGCTGGGTGCTGTCGAACAGTTTCAGCGAGGCGGCGTAGGCGGCGTCGATCTTGTCGGCCAACGGCTTCTGCTCGGCTGGCAACAGACCGCGCAGGCCTTTGTTGTCGACGCCTTCCCAAACGGTTTTGGCCGCTGCAAGGCTGGCTTGCAGTGCGGTCAGCGACGACTGGCTGCGCCACGCATCAGCCTGGAACGGCTGTGGCACGCCCTTGCTCTGGCGGCCCATCGGCGTGCCGAGCTTTTTCTTCAGGGTGTCCAGTGCGGTGACCTGCACGCGCAGCAGATCGGCGATCGCTTCGTGGGAGTCGGCATAACGCTGATTCGGGAATTTGCTCATCTGCGCGAGCATGCCGTCGGTGTTGTTCCAGCCCTGCAGAATCTCTTCGGCCAATTGCTTCTGGCGTTCGCCGATGGCGATCAGCAGCGGGCAGTATTTGGCTTTCTGCTCGGCATTGGCGACATCAGGCTTGGCATCGAAGAGGATGTATTCATAAGCCGACAGGCCCTGAACCACCACACTTGACTTGGCCAGTGCCGCCGCATCGATCTGCGGCTGGGCAACGACCAGTTGCTCGACCTGACGGCCAACAAGGTTCTTCTTGTCCGGCCAGAACTGCACCTGCCACGAACGATTGCCCTCGGCCAGTGGGCCGATCAGTAACGGTTGCAGTTCGGCCCAAGCCTTTTGCGCATGAAGGAAATCGGCGCGCGCGGTCTCCAGGGTTTCCTTGCCCTGGCAGTAGGCGAGGGCGCTGACCGCCAGTTGTTTATCGGCTTCGACCCAGCGGGTATAGGTCGGCAGAATCACCGACTTGGCGATGGCCGCCGACGTGACCGCTTGCGGGTCCTGCGGCGAGCAGGCGCCGAGGGCGAGCGCGGCAAGGCTGGTGAACAGTAGCTTGGGACGGAACATGTCGGGCTCCCGATTCTTTTTTCAGTATTTAAAGTGAGTTCAAAAATGCCAGCAACGCAGCGCGCTGCTCGGCATTGAAAGACAAAACCTGCTGCTGCGCGGCTTGCGCTTCGCCGCCATGCCAGAGCACGGCTTCAAGCAGATTGCGCGCGCGGCCGTCATGCAAAAATTGCGTGTGGCCGCTGACCGCTTGCGTCAGGCCGATCCCCCACAACGGCGGGGTGCGCCAGTCGCGGCCGGTGGCCTGGAATTCGCTGCGATTGTCCGCCAGACCCTCGCCCATGTCGTGCAACAGCAGATCGCTGTACGGGCGAATCACCTGATTGGCCAGTTCCGGTTCGGCGGCGTTGGCGGCGGTGGTGTATTTCGGTGTATGGCACGACTGGCAACCCGCCTGGAAAAACAGATTCTTGCCCGCCAGCACCTCGGCATCATTGACGCCGCGTCGCGCGGGCACCGCGAGGTTGCGGCTATAGAACAGCACCAGTCGCAAAATGTTGTCGCTGACTTCCGGTTCGCCATCCGGGCCGTTGCCGTTCGGTGCCTGCTTGCAGGCGGTTTGCGCGTCGGAGCAGTCATCGAACGGGCGCAGGCTGGTGGTCAGGCCCATGTCACCAGAAAACGCGTGCACATTCTGTTGATTGAGGTTCGGTTGCCCGGCTTTCCAGCCGAAACGGCCGATGACGGTTTTCTGCAGTTCATCGTCCCAGACCCGGTTCGGCCGGCCGTTGATGCCCTGGTTGTCTTTGGCTTGTGCGGCAGCGTTGGCGAGAATCGCCTCTTCGGGGATCGCTTCAAGCAGACCCAGGCCAATCATCGGCGGTGCCACCCGCGCGGAAAACCGCGTGTCCGGGTGCATCGGCCCGTAGCCCAGTTGCGTAATCTGCAGGACCGGTTTGCGCAGCTCGACCTCCGTGCCATCCGCGAACCGCACCGGCACCGGTGTGTAGTCGACGCGCACCTTGCCCTCCGGCGCAACGCCGGGCACGGCCATGTCCTGGAACTGGCCGCCGTAGACCGGCTCCGGGACCACGCCAAGCTGTTCGATGACTTTGGTGAATTGCGACGAGTCGGGAATCGACAGCCTGACCAGCATCGACACCGCATTGCTTGCGCCCGGCGCCGGTGGATGACCGCGACCGTCCTTGATGTGGCAATTTTGGCAAGCGTTGGTATTGAACAACGGGCCGAGGCCGTCGCGCGCGGTAGTGGTCGAGGGCGCGATCACCCACGGGCTGCGAAAGAAGCTGTTGCCGACGCTGAAATCCACCCGTCGCGAGGGTGGGAGATTGGCAGACGGCAGGGAAAACGCGTTCTGATCGCTCTTGCGCACCGTCGCCGCACCACCCGAACGCGCCTCACCGGGCTCGGCCTGGGTGAAACGCGGGGCGTCATCGCAGGCACTCAGGCCCAGGGCCAGCAACAGTGCAGACAAGCGAAGAGGCAGCGAGGGCATCAGACATCCTGCAGACGGGCGAAAACAAAGGCGCAAAGTCTAACAGGGCCGGGGAGTTTGAATAAGAGGAATTATCGTTTGCTTGATTTGCGGCAGAGTTTCACTTGAGACCGTGCTGCCCCTATCGCTGGCAAGCCAGCTCCCACAGGTTTTGCAGTGTTTGCAAAATCTGTGTACGCCAACCCTTCCCTGTGGGAGCTGGCTTGCCAGCGATGGGGCCACCAGCATCACCACAAAAGGCAGAGATGAAAAAGGCGACCCGAAGGTCGCCTTTTTTGAAGCGCACGCGTTGATCAGAACTCGTGATCGGCGTTGTCCGGGTTCAAGTCGCTGATGCCCAGTTTGCCGGCAGCGGCTTCGATCGAACCGGTCTGCTTGACCAGCGCGGCGATCGCGTCACGAACGATCTGGTTGCCCGCGGTGTTGCCAGCCGCGATCAACTGGTCGTAGTGCTCGCCCTTGTTGGCGTGATCGACCATGACCTGGATCTTCGCTTCGGTTGCGGCCAGATCGGCTTTCAGTGCGGTGTCGGCAGCCGGATCAGCCTTGGCCACCAGCGACGACAGGCTGGCGCCGGTCAGCTTGGTGCCGTCGACGCGGGTGTACTCGCCCAGGTAAACGTTACGCACGCCTTTGGCATCGTAGAAATGCGAGTAGTGGGTGTTGTCGCTGAAGCAATCCTGCTCGTCTTCCGGGGAGTTGGCTTCCAGGGAAACTTTCATGCGCTCGCCGGCCAGTTCGCCGAGGGACAGGCTGCCCATACCGAACAACATTTTGCGCAAACCGGATTCACCCGGCTCGGCTTCCAGCGTGGCGCGGTAGTTGTCGGCCACGTTTGGCTTCCAGTTGCCGACCATTTCTTCCAGATCGCTGACCAGCAGCTCGGTCACGGCTTTCAGGTAGGCACGGCGACGATCGTTGTGACCGCCGGTGGCGCCGGCGCCTTCCAGGTAATCGGAGGCCGGACGGTTGCCAGCGCCCGGGCCGGTGCCGTTGAGGTCCTGGCCCCACAGCAGGAATTCGATGGCGTGGTAGCCGGTAGCGACGTTCGCCTCGGAACCGCCCAGCTCGTTGAGGCTGGCGAGTTTTTCCGCGGTGATGTCCTTGACGTCGACCTTGTCTTCGCCAACCTGAACTTCAGTGTTGGCGATGATGTTGGCGGTGGCACCCGGGTTACCCAAGGCGTGCTCGTAGGATTTGTCGACGTAGTCGATCAGACCTTCGTCCAGCGGCCAGGCGTTAACCTGACCTTCCCAATCGTCGATGATGGTGTTGCCGAAGCGGAACACTTCACTTTGCAGGTACGGAACGCGCGCGGCGACCCAGACAGCCTTGGCGGCTTTCAGGGTTTCGGCGTTCGGCTTGGCGAGGAACGCGTCGATCGCGCTCTGCAAGGTTTTCGCGGTGGATTCGGCATCGCTGTAGACGGCGAAGACCATGTCGGCGTAGTGCGCGACCACAGCCTTGGCGGCAGCATCGTCGACTTTACCGGCAGCAGGCGCAGGCGTAGCGGCAGGGGCTGGAGCAGCGCTGCTGGAAGCCGGCGTCATTTCGGAGGCTTTTTCTTTGTCCTTGCCTTCGCCGCAACCGGCGAGGGAAATAGCGATGGCCAGCAGACTGGCGGTAGCCAGAGGCATACGAATCATGGCGAACATCCTGCTTCGGTAGTTGAGTGGACTGGCGCCGAGGGCGCGCAAAACTGCGACATAATGCAAATCTTTCGCATTATGTGTAAAGGGTTGTGGCTGGAAATATTTCTTGTTTACAACATGGGTGCGCTGGATCAAGCGCACGATCCTGATCGGCAAGAGATGCCGCGTTCACGGCATTTCACAGAATGGCGGCATTGCTGCGTTGCGCCTGCTTGAGATAAGCGCTCAACTCACGGGCAGGCAGCGGTTTGCTGTAGTGATAACCCTGACCCTCGTGGCAGCCTTCGGAGATGATGTAGGTCTCCTGCTCGGCGGTTTCCACGCCCTCGGCGATCACCTGCATGCCGAGACTCTTGCCCAACTGGATGATCGCGCGAACGATGGTCGCATCGTCGTCGTCATCGAGCAGGTCCTGCACGAAGCTCTTGTCGATCTTGATCTTGTCCAGCGGCAGGCTTTTCAGATAACTCAGCGATGAATAACCGGTGCCGAAATCGTCAATGGCGATCAACGCTCCAGAGCGGCGCAGGCTCAGTAGATGCTGGGCGGCGGTGCTGATGTCTTCCATCAGGCCGGTTTCGGTCACTTCCAGCTCCAGACTGCGCGGCGGCAAGCGGTACATCTGCAACAGGTTGTTGACCACTCGCGGCAGCTCGGCGTGATGCAATTGCACTGTCGACAGATTGACCGCCATGCGCAGATCGGCAAAACCCTGATCGTGCCAGTCGCGCAGCTGCTTGCAGGCTTGATCGAGCACCCATTCGCCGATGGCGATGATCGTGCCGTTCTGCTCGGCCAGCGGAATGAACAGGTCCGGCGGCACCAGGCCGTGTTCGGGATGCTGCCAGCGAATCAACGCTTCGACACCGACCACGCGATGATCGCGATAGCTGATCTGTGGCTGGTAGACGAGATAGAACTGATCGCGGATCAGCGCATCGCGCAAATCTTTTTCCAGCTCGCGGCGGCGACGCATCTCGCTGTCGACGCTGGCGATGTAGAACTGATAACGGTTGCGTGAGCGAGTCTTGGCCAGGGTCATGGTCTGCTCGGCTTTCTGCAACAGCTTCTCGGTGCTGTCGCCATCCTCCGGGAACAGGGTGATGCCGATGGTCGCGCGCAGGCGGATCTCCTGGTGATCAAGGGCGAATGGCGCCTCCAGATCGTCGAGTATGCTTTGCGCCAGTTCCGCCGCTTCGTAGGGCTGTTCGATATCGGCCTGGACCAGCGCGAACTGATCGCCGCCAAGTCGGGCGAGGGCGCCGAGGCGACCGCTGTGGGCGCGCAAACGGTCGGCCAGCGCCAGCAGCAACTGGTCGCCGGTCTGGTAGCTGAACTGCTCGTTGATGCCTTTGAAATCATCCAGCCCTACGCACAATACCGCGACGCGGCGTTGCAGCTTGCCGGCGTCGACCAGAATCTTGTCCAGTTGCTGCTGCAACTGCTGGCGGTTCGGCAGGCCAGTGAGGAAATCGTATTGGGCCATGCGCAGCAGGCTGTTTTCCGCTTCGTGACGCAGATGGGTGTTGCGTTCGATCGATTCCAGCAACTGATTGGCGGTGTTGATCCATACGCCCAACTCGTTTTTCTCGTGGCCCTTGAGCTGCGGAATCTTGTGTTCGCTGGGGCGATCCGGGTTGATCTCGGTGAGGTGCTCGATGATCCGCGACAGCGGTTTGGTCAGCAGCCAGTGATAAACCAGATACAGCACCAGGCCCATGGCCAGCGCCCGCAAGACCCCGGATATGAAGATGATCACCGAACTGACGAGAAAACCTTCGCCATAGGTGGCGGTGTCGAGGGTAATGCTCAGGTCGCCGTAATACTCGCTGTACGGCCCGCGCCCGACCAGTTGGGTGGTAAAGGTACGTTCCTGACCGAGGATCAGGTCGGTCAGCCAGCGGCTGTTGGAATGCTGCAGCTCGCGGGATTTCTGCGCGAGCATGGCTTCGTTGGGATGGCCGATGGACGCCTGACGCACGGCATCGTCCTGGAACAGGCCTTCGATCACCTGCATGCCCATTTCCCGGTCCAGACTGTAGACAGCCTGAGTCGACGGATCGCGGAACATGTCGAGAATCCGCTCGGCATCGCCGGCCACCGCCTGACGGGTCTTGTAGGCATCGAAGACGATCTGCGCACAGCTCAAGACCACGCCGACGATCAATGCCGACAGGAGCACGACCCGGAGCAACTTCACCGACAAGCTGTTCTTGAGTTCCAGCTTCAAAGGGGTATTCCTTGTTCCGTGCGGGTAGCGTCAAGTTGCCATGAGTATTGGCAATCCCGGGGTGGCAGTCAAAGGGACAATCGGGCTCAGGGAGATTCACCCGTGCCTTGGTCAAAATGCTGCCAATTGGAGTATTAGCTCTGAATTAACTGTGTCGGTAGTGGCGGCCCTCAACTTGAGCCTGCACATGATATTTTTTGCGCTCTGTGATGGTAGCTTCCCGTGCGCTCCCGACAAACGGCACGAAGCTGTTTTCAGCGTGAGAAAAACGCCATCCGCGAGCATAAAAAAACCCGGCAATAGCCGGGTTTCTTGTCTGGCGTGCAGCTTAAGCGGTGAAGGCTTTGCCTTCGAACTGCTCGGCCACGAACTTCCAGTTGACCAGGTTCCAGAACGCTTCTACGTACTTCGGACGCACGTTGCGGTAGTCGATGTAGTAGGCGTGTTCCCAGACGTCGCAGGTCAGCAGCGGGGTGTCGCCGCTGGTGATCGGGTTGCCGGCGCCGATGGTGCTGGCCAGCGCCAGGGAACCGTCAGCCTTTTTCACCAGCCAGCCCCAGCCGGAACCGAAGGTGCCGATCGAGGTTTTGCTGAACTCTTCCTTGAACTTGTCGAACGAACCGAAGGCTGCGTTGATCGCTTCAGCCAGTGCACCGGTTGGTTGACCGCCGGCGTTTGGCGCCAGGCAGTTCCAGTAGAAAGTGTGGTTCCAGACCTGAGCGGCGTTGTTGAAGATACCGCCCGAGGAAGTCTTGACGATTTCTTCCAGGGTCTTGCCTTCGAACTCGGTGCCTGGCACCAGGTTGTTCAGGTTCACGACATAGGTGTTGTGGTGCTTGTCGTGGTGGTATTCCAGGGTTTCCTTGGAAATGTGCGGCTGCAGGGCATCGTGTGCGTAAGGCAGCGGCGGCAATTCGAAAGCCATGATGATTCTCCTAATCAGGTCTGTTGCGGTGAGCGCAAGGCCGATCACGGGCGGCCAGAAATGCACCGGCGAGTTTTTACTCTTTGCGGCGCAGGGTCTGGATCATAGCACCGGGGTTGCGGCATAACCACGCAACAACTGTGTGGGATAGAGGTTCCAGAGCCGTTTGGAATAAATCAGTTCGCAATAATCAGCTGCCCGGCCACCGTGAACATCATCAACGCCACCACCAGGTCAAGAATCCGCCAGGTACTCGGGCGAGCGAGCCACGGTGCCAGCCACGCCGCGCCGAGCGCCAGGGTGAAAAACCACAGCAGCGAAGCGCTTGCCGCGCCGACCACATAAGCCCCCGGCACCGATTGTTGGGCGCCGAGCGAGCCGATCAGCAACACGGTATCCAGATAAACGTGCGGATTAAGCAGCGTCACCGCCAGCGCGCTGAGCATCACGGCGCGCAATGAACGCACGGTCTGCTTTGCGCCTTGATCCAGGCTTTGTTTCGAACAGGCCCGACGCAACGCCTGGCTGCCATACCAGATCAGAAACGTCGCGCCGCCCCAACGGGCGATCGCCAGCAGCGTCGGGTTCTGCGCAAGAATCGTCGCCAGGCCGAACACCCCGGCCGCCACCAGCAGCGCATCGCACGCCACGCACAGTGCGGCGACCGGCAAATGATGTTCACGGCGCAGGCTCTGCGCCAATACGAAGGCGTTCTGGGTGCCGATCGCCATGATCAGCCCGAGGGCCACCAGCAGGCCGTTCACATAGCTTTGCCACATAACGTTTACTCCGCGTTGGCTGCGAGATCGCGCAGCACTTGCATGGCGCGTTCGGCGTCGGCCTGGCCGACGAACAAATGGTCGTGGTAGTAGCCGGCAATCACGTTGCAACTGATCCCGGCCTGGCCCAACGCCTTGGCGAACGCGGCGGTGAGACCGACCGCTTCCAGCGCGGAGTGCACGTTGAGAGTGATCCACGCCGCCACATAGTCGAAGTGCAAACCGGCCTGTTCGGCATGGGCACGCTGCACGATCACCGTCAGGCCTTCCTGCTCGCGAAAGCTGCCAACAATCTCAAGATCGCTCGGCAGCACGCCATCGGACAGGGTGCAGAACACGTATTCGCCGGCGTTGAGTTGCGGGCTCATGCTGCGCAATAAAGTGGTGAGTGAAGTTTCGCCGGCCATGAACGTGATCCTTGGGAAAGAGTGCTTGCTGGCTATTCTCCGGTCGAGCGATGTATAAGAAAAACCAATATTGCTGATCGCTCATTAGGAAAACTGATGTTCGACTATAAATTGCTGTCTGCCTTGGCCGCCGTGGTTGAACAGGCTGGCTTCGAACGGGCTGCGCAGGTACTGGGTTTGTCGCAGTCGGCGATCTCGCAGCGGATCAAACTGCTCGAAGCACGGGTCGGCCAGCCGGTGCTGATTCGCGGCACACCGCCTGCGCCGACCGAGATCGGCCGACGCTTGCTCAACCATGTGCAACAGGTGCGTTTGCTGGAGCGCGACCTGCAAAGCGTCGTCCCGGCGCTGGACGAAGAGGGGCTGCCGGATCGTCTGCGCATCGCGCTGAACGCCGACAGTCTCGCCACCTGGTGGGGGCAAGCGGTGGGGGATTTCTGCGCTGCCCAGCATTTACTCCTCGACCTGATCGTAGAAGACCAGACGGTCGGCCTCAAACGCATGCGCGCCGGTGAAGTGGCAGCCTGCCTTTGCGCCAGCGAGCGACCGGTGGCCGGCGCGCGCAGTGTGTTGCTCGGGGCGATGCGTTACCGCGCTTTGGCCAGCCCGGCCTTCATAGAGCGGCATTTCTCCCAGGGTGTGCGCGCCGAACAACTGCCGCGCACGCCGGCACTGGTGTTCGGGCCGGACGATTTTCTGCAGCATCGCTATCTCGCATCGCTGGGCGTCGATGGTGGTTTCGAACACCATTTGTGTCCGTCTTCGGAAGGTTTCATCCGCTTGGCCGAAGCCGGAATCGGCTGGGGACTGGTGCCGGAGTTGCAAGTGCGCGAACAGTTGCGCAGCGGCGTATTGCGCGAGTTGTTGCCAGATAAACCCATCGATGTGCCGCTGTACTGGCATCATTGGCGCAACGGCGGGCAATTGCTCAACCTGCTCACCGAGCAATTACTGCGCTCGTCACCGCAATGGCTAGTGGCTTAGAAGCAGTTGCGAGCGTCAAGCTGCAAGCGGCAAGCGCAGCGTTTTAACTTGCAGCTAATGGCTTGTAGCTTGCAGCTGTATCTGTGGAGTTTTTGATGAAGATTTTGGTTACCGGCGCAAGCGGCTTCATTGGCGGACGCTTTGCGCGTTTTGCCCTGGAGCAGGGCCTTGAGGTGCGGGTCAACGGGCGCCGGGCCGAGAGCGTCGAGCATCTGGTGCGCCGTGGCGCCGAGTTCGTGCCCGGCGATCTGACCGATGCCGAACTGGCCCGCGAGCTGTGCGCGGATGTCGAAGCCGTGGTGCATTGCGCCGGTGCGGTCGGCGTGTGGGGGCGTTATCAGGATTTCCATCAGGGCAACGTGCAGGTCACCGAAAATGTCGTTGAGGCCTGCCTCAAGCAGCGGGTCCGGCGTTTGGTGCACCTGTCATCGCCGTCGATCTATTTCGATGGCCGCGACCATCTCGGTCTGACCGAAGAACAGGTGCCGAAGCGCTTTCGGCATCCGTACGCGGCGACCAAGTACCTGGCCGAGCAGAAGGTCTTCGGCGCTCAGGAATTCGGCCTGGAAACCATCGCGTTGCGCCCGCGCTTCGTCACCGGGGCCGGCGACATGAGCATCTTTCCGCGCCTGCTCAACATGCAGCGCAAGGGCCGTCTGGCGATCATCGGCAATGGCCTGAACAAGGTCGATTTCACCAGCGTGCACAACCTCAACGAAGCCATGCTCAGCGGTTTGCTGGCGGCGGGTTCGGCGCTGGGCAAGGCCTACAACATCAGCAACGGCACGCCGGTGCCGCTGTGGGACGTGGTCAACTACGTGATGCGCAACATGGACGTGCCGCAGGTGCGCAAGTATCGCTCCTACGCGCTGGCCTACAGCGTTGCCGCGCTTAACGAAGGCGCCTGCAAACTCTGGCCGGGGCGTCCGGAGCCGACGCTGTCGCGGCTGGGCATGCAAGTGATGAACAAAAATTTCACCCTCGACATCAGCCGCGCCCGGCATTATCTGGACTACGATCCGAAAGTCAGCCTGTGGTCGGCCCTCGACGAGTTCTGCGCCTGGTGGAAGGCTCAGGACATTCGTTGAAACCATTCGGTCGGCTGGCAATGAACCGCACACCCGGATGGGGGTCAATGCCTGCGGCTGCGGCGGTTATACTTCGCAGCATTTAGCCATCACCGCGTTTCTCAAAGGTTGCCTCAATGTCCATGCGTAACGATGCTCACGACGACGATTTCGATAACGTGCCCAGCCTGCGCGCCGACCCCTTCGACGACGATGACATTCCCACCACCGCCCGCACCTCCGTGCACTCGCGCACGCCCCCGGTGGTCAAGGTCAAGGCAGCCAGCACCGGACCTTTGTGGGCGTTGGTCGGCGCCTTGTTCTTTGCCTTTATCGGTCTGGCCTGGTGGAGTTTCCAGCAGATCTCGTTGATGGAGCAGCAGTTGGTCGCGACTCAGGAAAGCTTCGCGCGGATCAGCGAAGAAGCGGCCGGGCGCCTGCAGGACATTTCCGGCAAGGTTGTGGCCAGCCAGTCCAACGTCAGCAGCGACAGCGAAGCGCTGAAGCTGCAAATCAAGCAACTGGAAGGCAAGTTGCTCGATCAGAGCAAACAGCAGCAAGGCGTTGCCGGGCAGGCCAGCGATCTGGACAAGCGTCTGGCGCAGATGACCGCACAGACCAGCGAGCTGCAGAACGCCAACAGCCAGTTGCAGGCGCAGGTGAAGACCTTGAGCACGGAACTGACCACGCTGAAAAGCACACCGGCTGACACCAGCAAGCTCGACGCGGAATTGAAAGCGTTCGATGCGCAGTTCAAGAGCCTCGGCGCCGATATCGTGGCCTTGAAGAAACAGGGCAACCCGAGCGCAGCCATCGATCGACTCGAGCAAGAAATCGTCGTGCTCAAAAGCGAGCAGGACAATCGCCCGGCAACCCCACAGGGTGGCGGCAACACCGCTGAGTTCGACGCCTTCCGCGCGCAGATGACGCGCAACCTCAACACGCTGCAGGCGCAGATCCAGAACCTGCAACAGCAGATCAACGCGCGACCTTGATAGTCGATTGGCTGTGGTGGGGCATGCCTTATCACAGCCACCGCGTAACGTTCAGAAACCCTCTGAATATCCCTACATCAGCCCAGGCCGTCTACGCTCTTGAAACACCAACAAGAACGAGGGATGCGCTATGGGGTTTTTGCATAAACTGACCTGGCTCGGCGTGATGCTGTTGGCCGGTTTCGGCCAGGCCAGCGCCGCGACCGGTGGCAAGGATGACAGTCAGGCTGCCGTCGCCCTGCTGGAAAAAGCCCTGGCTTACTACCACGACAACGGCGACAAGGCGTTCGCCGCGTTCAGCCGACAGGGTGAGTTCGTCGACAAGGATCGCTACGTCTTTGTGGTCGATACCAAGGGTGTGATGCTCGCCAGCGGCGGGCCTTCAGCGGCATTGATCGGCCGCGACGTCAGCGAAGTACTTGGTCCGGATTTGCAAAAAGCCTTCAAGGACGCCCTGAAAGTCCCGGAGGGCAATGGCGTCCAGCAGGCCGAGTACCGTTGGCAGAACTGGGCTGACGGCAAGGTCGAGCGCAAGCACGTATTTTATCAGCGCGTCGGGCAGCGGATTCTGGCGGTGGGTTATTACTTGCCGCGCGCTTCGGCCGAGCAGGCCAAAGCGCTGCTGGATAAAGCCGCGACGGACCTCGGCAAGGACGAAAAGGGCACGCTGACCGCGGTCAATTCGCTCAAGGGCGGTTACCTGCAGGATGACCTGTATGTGTTCGTTGTCGACCTCAATACCCGCCGTTACGTGGCGCATGGCACCAACCTGCGGCTGATCAACACCGATTTCACCAAGGTCAAGGATCCGGAAGGCAAACCGGTGGGCGAACCCATTCTGGCGCTGATCGGCAAGCAGGATGAAGGCGAATACGAATACCGCTGGAAAAACCCGGTGACCGGCAAGGTCGAGGACAAACACGCCTACCTGAAAAAGGTCGGGCATTTCCTCGTCGCAGTGGGTTACTACAGTCCTTGACCGAAACACCGGCCCCGCCTTGTGGGAGATTCTATGGTTCATGCCTAGCCCCTAAACGCCTTTGGGTGAGTATTCGCTCTGGTTTTTCAACAGAGCAAATACCACCCGTGCAAGCTTG
>NZ_JBUDGD010000016.1:0-108326 GCF_055484735.1 Pseudomonas sp. 15C
GACGATCTGGCCGCCATACCGATCAAGGCCTTGATGGAGCGCAACCCATCTGTCGACTGGACTGCCGTCGACGAGCGGTGTATTCGCCATTGAGGTAGGCGCGGCCTTCGATCTTCAGGTCGCGGGCGCGTTGTTCCCAGTCGGCACGAGTCAGGGTGGTCATTCGGGTGTCCTCCTCTTATTGAATACGAACGCCACAAGCACTGCGGCGTTCATCAAGAATACTGCCCGGCCAGCCTGCATGTCGGCCCAAGGCACCCGCCACCCTAAACCAGCGACCGGGTTTGTTTCAATATATTTGACATAAGCCGGCCATACGGCCTTGCAGTGTTCAATTTAATAAACATAGACTTTCGCCCATTCCAGTCCACGCGCCGTCATCACCGGAGAAAACAACAATGAACATCGAGAACGTCGTCGACATCAGCCTGACCGGCAGCGAAGCCGAACGCTATCGCCCGGACCCGGCCAAAGTGCTCAAGGGCGATCCTGAACAAGCCGTGTTCCATCAATACGAAAGTCCCTGTGGCCAGATGGGCGCGGGCGTTTGGGAAGGTGCGGTGGGCCAGTGGACGGTGAATTACACCGAGCATGAGTATTGCGAGATTCTGCAGGGCGTTTCGGTGCTGCGAGACAGCGACGGAAATGCCAAGACCTTGCGTGTCGGCGATCGCTTTGTGATTCCAGCGGGGTTTCGCGGGACGTGGGAAGTGCTGGAGGCCTGCCGCAAGATCTATGTGATCTTCGAACAGAAGGCTTGATCCGACACAGTCGGTGACGACACCAACCAGACAGGCGCAATACCTTTGAGGAAGACTTTGCGACGGCGGCGCCAGCGGGCGTGCGCCCGGACTCAAATCGCAAGCAAGGAAGCATCATGTCTGACTACTGCAATATCGACGCCGCAGCGTTTGCTGTCGGCAAAGTCGCCACAGCTGAAACGCTGAGTGCCATCCGTGAAGCGGCCGGCGTGGACAAACATCGCCTGGAGCGCCCCGAAGATCTGTTCAATCTGTTGCCCAAACCCAATCGCGTCAGGGTGCTGGTCAACGAACGCGATGAAATTCTTGAGCTCATCTGCGGCTGATCACTGTACGTCTCAAAGTAAAAGGCCCGGCTCGCTAGAGACCGGCCTTTTGCCGTCCCTCTTCCTGAGCGATATAGATAATTACTGCACGTCATCGTGGATTGTGCCGGATGCTGCAACCGGCCTCGAAAAGAGGCTCGAAGCATCAATCACAAGGAAGCGATACCCAATGATCCAGTTTCTGAAAATCAGTATCCTGGCCGGCGTGCTGATGCTCGCCATTCAAACATCAGCCCAGGCCGACCCGCCACCTCAGCGTTGCGACACACGCTGGACGCAGGAATTTATTGGCCGTTTTCTGACGCTCGCCGTCAAAGAACAGGTTCGCAAGCAGGCGCGCGCCACCACTGCAGTGGTCAACTCGCTTGATCGCCAGCATCAGAACAACCGCTTGCGCATCCAGACCGATCCGGATTTGAAAATCACTCATCTGGCTTGCGGTTGAACCCGCAGACACGGTCCAAACGCCGGACAACAAAAAAGGCCCGTATCGTGAGATACGGGCCTTTTTTGTAAGTCGGGAAAAATCAATTACTTGATTTTGCCTTCCTTGTAGATCACGTGCTTGCGAACAACCGGATCATATTTCTTGATCTCGATTTTGTCCGGGGTAGTACGCTTGTTCTTGTCGGTAGTGTAGAAGTGACCAGTACCGGCGCTCGAGATCAAACGAATCAATTCACGCATGATTAGCTCCCTTAAATCTTGCCATCGCGGCGAAGTTCGGCGAGCACGACAGTGATGCCACGCTTGTCGATGATACGCATGCCTTTGGCAGATACGCGCAGACGCACAAAACGTTTCTCTTCTTCAACCCAGAAGCGGTGATGCTGCAGGTTCGGCAGGAAACGACGACGGGTTTTGTTGTTTGCGTGGGAAATGTTATTCCCAGTCACCGGACCCTTACCGGTAACTTGACATACTCTCGACATGCCTCAGCCCTCTAAAACCACATGCCCAACCCGGCATGGGTTGGCCGCTTAATCTCTCAGTCATTTGGCGCCAGGCGCCGCGTTTCTTTAGAGGTCTTACCGGCTACACCTACAGTGAAGGAACCGGGCCCCTAGAAAAGAGCGCTGCTTTATACCAGAAAGACCGGGGTGCAACAACAATCGGTGTGCAATCAATCGGCAAAAAGGCGTTTTTTTAGCCTGCGGATCCCTTGGATAAAGGCTGACGGCGATTTTTACCACTCGTCGTAGAAAATCCCCTGCAACGACATTTCAAACGTTTTCCTGCGCACCGCCACCTGAACCAGTGTCGTCGCGGTGCCCTGAAAATGCAAAAAGGGGATAGTCATTTGCAATTCAGACCTCTAGGGTAGGACTTTTCCAGACTGCACTTGCAGATGGGCCTTCGATCTGTAAAGGAAACCGACCATGCGCCTCGCTGCCCTACCCCTGTTGTTCGCCCCGCTGTTGCTAAGCCCTCTGGCCCAGGCCGCCGCGCTGAGCGTGTGTACCGAGGCCAGCCCCGAAGGGTTCGATGTGGTGCAGTACAATTCGCTGACCACCACCAACGCCTCGGCCGACGTGCTGATGAATCGTCTGGTCGATTTCGACACCGCCAGCGGCAAGGTCATCCCGAGCCTGGCCGACAGCTGGGAAGTCAGCACTGATGGGCTGACGTATGTATTCAAGCTGCATCCGCAGGTGAAGTTTCACACCACCGACTATTTCAAACCGAGCCGTGAGCTGACCGCCGAAGACGTCAAGTTCAGCTTCGATCGCATGCTCGACCCGGCCAACCCGTGGCACAAGGTCGCGCAGAGCGGCTTCCCCCACGCGCAGTCAATGCAACTGCCAGCGCTGATCAAGAAAATCGATGCACTCGATCCGCTGACCGTACGCTTCACCCTTGATCACCCGGATTCGACCTTTCTCGCCACCCTGAGCATGGGTTTCGCCTCGATTTACTCAGCCGAGTACGCCGACAAGTTGATGAGGGCCGGCGCGACCGACAAGCTCAACAGCCAGCCGATCGGCACCGGCCCGTTCATCTTCAATCGCTTTCAGAAAGACGCGGCGATCCGCTACAAGGCCAACCCCGACTACTTCCGTGGCAAACCTGCGGTCGACCCACTGATCTTCGCCATCACCCCGGACGCTAACGTGCGCCTGCAAAAGCTGCGGCGTAATGAATGCCAGATCGCCCTGTCGCCGAAACCTCTCGACGTACAGGCAGCGCTGAAAGAGCCGACACTGATAGTCGAAAAGACTGACGCGTTCATGACCGCTTTCGTCGGCATCAACAGCCAGCATCCACCGCTGGACAAGCCGGAAGTGCGCCAGGCCATCAACCTGGCCTTCGACAAGGTCAACTACATCAAGGCTGTGTTCGAAGACACCGCCGAAGCGGCCAATGGCCCGTATCCGCCGAATACCTGGAGCTACGCGAAGAGCCTGCCGGGCTACCCGCACGACGTGGCGAAGGCCAAGGCGCTGCTGGCCAAGGCCGGGCTGAAGGACGGTTTCCAGACCACGATCTGGACGCGGCCGTCAGGCAGCCTGCTCAACCCGAACCCAAGTCTGGGCGCGCAGATGTTGCAGTCGGACCTGGCTGAAATCGGCATTCAGGCGGAGATCCGCGTGATCGAATGGGGCGAGCTGATTCGCCGCGCCAAGGCTGGCGAGCACGATCTGCTGTTCATGGGCTGGGCTGGCGACAACGGCGACCCGGACAACTTCCTCACGCCACAGTTTTCCTGCGCAGCGGTCAAATCCGGCACCAATTTCGCCCGCTACTGCAATGCCGATCTGGACAAGCTGATCAGCGCCGGCAAGACCACCAGCGAACAAGGCGTGCGCACCAAACTGTATGAACAGGCGCAGGCACAGATTCAGCAACAGGCATTGTGGCTACCGCTGGCGCACCCGACGGCGTATGCGCTGACACGTAAAGACGTGCAGGGTTACTCCGTCAGCCCGTTCGGCCGTCAGGACTACTCCAAGGTCAACCTCAAATAACCTGCCCTGCACAAAACCTGTAGGAGTGAGCCTGCTCGCGATGGCGGCACTTCGGTCAACCCATGCGGTGACTGGAAGATTGCTATCGCGAGCAGGCTCACTCCTACAGGGAACCGTTGGTCTTGAGAACTACATCCAGCCACACTCCGCCATCGACAGCGGTTCGCCATCGCCGACGATGAAGTGATCCAGTACGCGCACGTCGATCAGCTCCAGGGTCTTTTGCAGCCGCTTGGTCAGCAGCCGATCCGCCTGACTGGGGTCGGTATTGCCGGAGGGATGGTTGTGACACAGGATCACCGCCCCCGCGTTATTGGCCAGTGCGCGCTTCACCACTTCCCGGGGATGCACGCTGGTGTTGTCGATCGAGCCGCGAAACAGCGCCTCGAAATTCAGCACTTGGTGCTTGGAATCGAGAAACAGGCAGCCAAACACTTCGTGCGGTTCGTGCCGTAGCATCGCTTTGAGGTAGTCGCGCACGACTTGCGGGTTTTCCAGTGCCGGTTTCTGCCGTGACCGTTCGGCCAGATGGCGCTTGCTCATTTCCTGTGCGGCTTGCAGTTGCGCATACTTCGCCGGCCCGAGCCCCATTTGTTTACTGAATGCGTCCTGATCGGCCTCAAGCAGTAAACGCAGGCTGCCGAATTGCTTCAGCAGGTGTCGCGCCAGGTCCACAGCGCTGGTTCCGGGTACCCCAGTGCGCAAAAAAATCGCCAGCAACTCGGCGTCCGAGAGGCTCCCTGCCCCGTGCTCCAACAACCTTTCCCGCGGCCGTTCCGCCGCCGGCCAATCGCGAATACTCATACACACTCCCTGTCTGTGGGCGCCGCTGTTCCGTAGCGGTCGCTGTGATATCGTAGCCCATCTTTTTTGCGCGCGATTCAATCCTGGGGAAGGGCGTCGCCACGCAGTCATCAACGAAATGAAAGGCAGACCTATGCAGCGGCTGTATCGGAAACGCATCGTTCTGGGCGTCGGCGGCGGCATTGCGGCCTACAAGAGCGCCGATCTGGTTCGCCGCCTGATCGACCAGGGTGCCGAAGTGCGCGTGGTCATGACCCATGGCGGCGCCGAGTTCATCACCCCGCTGACCATGCAGGCCCTGTCCGGCCACCCGGTGCACCTCGACTTGCTCGACCCGGCCGCCGAAGCCGCGATGGGCCATATCGAACTGGCAAAATGGGCCGATCTGGTACTGATCGCCCCGGCCACCGCCGACCTGATCGCCCGTCTGGCGCAAGGCATCGCCAACGATCTGCTGACCACGCTGGTGCTGGCCACCGACGCCATCGTTGCCGTCGCACCGGCAATGAATCAAGCGATGTGGCGCGATCCGGCCACCCAGGCCAACCTGCAACTGCTCGAAAGCCGTGGCCTGAAGACCTTCGGCCCGGCGTCCGGCAGCCAGGCCTGTGGCGACGTCGGCATGGGCCGCATGATGGAAGCCACCGAGCTGGCGCTGCTCGCCGCCGACTGCTTCCAGCGTCAGGCACTGACCGGCAAGCATGTGGTGATTACCGCCGGCCCGACCCAGGAAAACATCGACCCGGTGCGCTACATCACCAACCACAGCTCCGGGAAAATGGGCTTTGCCCTCGCCGAAGCCGCAGTGGAAGCCGGCGCCCGCGTCACCCTGATCAGCGGCCCGGTGCACCTGCCAACTCCCGATCGCGTCACGCGCATCGACGTGGTCAGCGCCCGCGACATGCTCGCCGCCTGCGAGTCGGCGATTCCGTGCGACGTATTCATTGCTTCGGCAGCGGTTGCGGATTACCGCCCGGAAGTCGTTGCCCCGCAAAAGCTCAAGAAAGACCCTGCGAGCGGTGACGGTTTCGTCCTGCAAATGGTGCGCAACCCGGACATCCTCGCCAGTATCGCGACCCGTCCCGACCGTCCGTTCAGTGTCGGCTTCGCCGCCGAGACCGAACACCTGCTCGACTACGCTGCACGCAAGCTGAAGGACAAGAATCTCGATTTGATCGTCGCCAACGACGTCGCCAACCCGAGCATCGGTTTCAACAGCGAAGAAAACGCCTGCAGCGTCATTGACCGTGAGCTGCACGCCACGGTTTTCGCCCAGACCAGCAAGGGCAAGATCGCCCGCCAACTGGTCACTTTTATCGCCGAACGTCTGAACCAGGTTTAATTCACATGCACGCTTTGCAAGCCAAGATCCTCGACCCACGCATCGGCACCGACTTCCCGCTGCCGCAATACGCCACCCCAGGCTCCGCCGGCCTCGACCTGCGCGCCATGCTGGATCGGGACACCGTGATCAAGCCGGGTGAAACCGTGCTGATCCCCACTGGACTGTCGGTTTACATCGGCGACCCGAACCTCGCCGCGCTGATCCTGCCGCGCTCGGGCATGGGCCATAAACACGGCATCGTACTGGGCAACCTTGTCGGCCTGATCGACTCCGACTACCAGGGCCCGCTGATGGTGTCCTGCTGGAACCGTGGCCAAAGCGATTTCACCATGACCGTCGGCGAACGTCTGGCGCAACTGGTGTTGGTGCCGGTGGTGCAGGCGCACTTCGAAATGGTCGAGGAATTCGTCGAAACCGAACGCGGCACCGGCGGCTTCGGACATACCGGAACGAAGTGATCCGATCGGCTGATCCTGTGGTGAGCCAGCCCGCTGGCGCACCACAAACCGAAATTGTCATCTGCAAGGTTTAGCGCGGTAAATCAAGGCATTGGCCGGCCAAAGCTCTGCTGCGCGGGGTGTCATGGCCCTTTCATAGCACGAACTCTCTGTGGAAAACGCCGTCATACCCTTCAGTTTGAGCCTGCCGTCGAACGATTCGTCGGCCTGTCCCGCCACTTTCCAGATGGAGCATTTGTGCAGATGAGCACTCCAGCCAAGATCGCCCCGACCCTCCCCGAGAGCATTTTCCGCGCCTATGACATTCGCGGCACCGTGCCGGATTTTCTCAACGGTGAAACCGCTTACTGGATTGGCCGCGCCATCGGCTCGCAGAGCCTGGCCCAAGGCGAACCGAACGTGTCGGTCGGTCGTGACGGGCGCTTGTCCGGTCCGGAGCTGGTCGCCGAGCTGATTCGCGGCATCGCCGAGAGCGGTTGCCATGTCAGCGACGTCGGCCTGGTGCCGACACCGGCGCTGTATTACGCGGCCAACGTGCTGGCCGGCAAATCCGGGGTGATGCTCACCGGCAGCCACAACCCGTCCAATTACAACGGCTTCAAGATTGTCATCGCCGGCGATACTCTCGCCAACGAGCAGATCCAAGTGCTGCACCAGCGCATCAAGAACAACGATCTGAGCAGCGGCCAGGGCAGCGTTACCCAGGTTGAAATCCTCGACCGCTACAACACCGAAATCGTCCAGGACATCAAACTGGCCCGTCGCCTGAAAGTCGTGGTCGACTGCGGCAACGGTGCTGCCGGCGTGATCGCCCCGCAACTGATCGAAGCGCTGAACTGCGAAGTCATTCCGTTGTTCTGCGAAGTTGACGGCAACTTCCCCAACCATCACCCGGACCCGGGCAAGCCGGAAAACCTTGTCGACCTGATCGCCAAGGTCAAGGAAACCAACGCCGATATCGGCCTGGCCTTCGACGGCGACGGCGACCGTGTCGGCGTGGTAACCAACACCGGCAGCATCGTTTACCCGGATCGTCTGCTGATGCTGTTCGCCCGTGACGTAGTGGCACGCAACCCGGACGCGGAAATCATCTTCGACGTCAAATGCACTCGTCGCCTGGTGCCGCTGATCAAGGAATACGGTGGTCGGCCGCTAATGTGGAAGACCGGTCACTCGTTGATCAAAAAGAAAATGAAGCAATCCGGCGCACTGCTGGCCGGGGAAATGAGCGGGCACATCTTCTTCAAGGAACGCTGGTTCGGTTTCGACGACGGCATCTACAGCGCTGCACGCCTGCTGGAGATCCTCAGCAAGGAAAAATCCACCGCGGAAGAGCTGTTTGCGACCTTCCCGAACGATATTTCTACGCCGGAAATCAATATCCATGTGACCGAAGAGAGCAAATTCAGCATCATTGATGCACTGCACGATGCTCAGTGGGGTGAAGGCGCTGACCTGACCACCATCGACGGCGTGCGGGTCGATTACGCCAAAGGCTGGGGCCTGGTGCGCGCGTCCAACACCACTCCGGTGCTGGTGCTGCGCTTCGAGGCCGATGACGAGGCTGAATTGCAGCGCATCAAGGATGTGTTCCACGCCCAACTGAAACGCGTTGCACCTGATCTCCAACTACCGTTCTGATCCACCCGGAGCCCTGAATGACCCTCGAACGCGAAGCCGCCGCCAACACTGCCAAGGTCCTGTCCGAAGCACTGCCTTACATCCGACGTTATGTCGGCAAGACCCTGGTGATCAAATACGGCGGCAACGCGATGGAAAGCGAGGAGCTGAAAACCGGCTTCGCCCGCGACATCGTGCTGATGAAGGCCGTGGGCATCAACCCGGTGGTGGTACACGGTGGCGGCCCACAGATCGGTGACCTGCTCAAGCGCCTGTCGATCGAGAGCCATTTTGTCGACGGCATGCGCGTGACCGACGCGGCGACCATGGACGTGGTCGAAATGGTCTTGGGTGGTCAGGTCAACAAGAGCATCGTCAACCTGATCAACCGCCACGGCGGCAGCGCCATCGGCCTGACCGGTAAAGACGCCGGGCTGATTCGCGCGAAGAAGCTCACCGTGTCCCGCCAGACCCCGGAGATGACCCAACCGGAAATCATCGACATCGGTCATGTCGGCGAAGTGGTCGGGATCAACACCGAGCTGCTGAACCTGCTGGTCAAAGGCAACTTCATTCCGGTGATCGCGCCGATCGGCGTAGGTGAGAACGGCGAGTCGTACAACATCAACGCTGACCTGGTGGCCGGCAAGGTTGCCGAAGCGCTGAAAGCCGAGAAACTGATGCTGTTGACCAACATCGCCGGCCTGATGGACAAGTCGGGCACGGTGTTGACCGGTCTGAGCACGCAGCAGGTCGACGATCTGATCGCTGACGGCACCATCTACGGCGGCATGCTGCCGAAGATCCGTTGCGCGCTGGAAGCGGTTCAGGGCGGCGTGGGTAGTTCGCTGATCATCGACGGGCGTGTACCGAATGCGATTCTGCTGGAAATCTTCACCGACACCGGTGTGGGTACGCTGATCAGCAATCGCAAGCGTCCGTAAGCGATCGTGCAAACAAAAAGCCCCCGCTCAGTCTGACTGAGCGGGGGCTTTTTTTGCTGCAAAACCCAAGTGGAAAAACCCATGTGGGAGCGAGCCTGCTCGCGAATACCGACTTCCATTCAACATTGATGTCGACTGGCAGGACGCTTTCGCGAGCAGGCTCGCTCCCACAAAAGCCGGCGCTTAGACGCCGAACTGGGCGCGATACGCTTCCACGGCCGGCAGGTGCTGCTTGAGCTGCGGATCGTCAGCGAGGAATTCCAGCACCTGATTCAGCGAAACAATGCTGATCACCGGAATACCGAAATCACGCTCGACTTCCTGGATCGCCGACAGTTCGCCGTTGCCGCGCTCCTGGCGGTTCAGAGCGATCAGCACACCGGCGGCCTTGGCGCCCTCCTGCGAGGCGATGATCTGCATCACTTCACGGATCGCGGTGCCGGCGGTGATCACGTCATCGATGATCAGCACGTCACCGGTCAGCGGCGCGCCAACCAGGCTGCCGCCTTCGCCGTGAGCCTTGGCTTCCTTGCGGTTGAAGCACCATGGCAGGTCGCGGTCATGGTGTTCGGCCAGCGCAACGGCAGTGGTCGCGGCCAACGGAATGCCTTTGTAGGCCGGGCCGAACAGGACGTCGAAAGGAATGCCGCTTTCGGCAATGGCGGCGGCGTAGAAACGCCCCAGCTGCGCCAGGGCCGAGCCCGAGTTGAACAGGCCGGCGTTGAAGAAGTAGGGACTGGTGCGCCCGGACTTCAGGGTGAACTCACCGAAGCGCAAAACGCCGCGATCGATGGCAAAACGAATGAAATCGCGCTGATACGCTTGCATGAAAAAAACCCCAAATACCACGGATTTAGCTAATTAGCTTGACGCCGTGTATCATACACGCACGCGATTTTTGGGGCCATTTATGCGGATCATCAGTGTGAACGTCAATGGTATTCAGGCGGCAGTCGAGCGCGGTTTGCTCAGTTGGCTGCAAGCACAGAATGCCGACGTCATCTGCCTGCAGGACACCCGTGCCTCCGCCTTTGAACTGGACGACCCAGCCTTCCAACTGGATGGCTACTTCCTTTATGCCTGCGATGCTGAAGTCCCTGCCCAAGGCGGCGTGGCTTTGTATTCGCGGTTGCAACCGAAGGCTGTCATCAGCGGTCTCGGTTTCGAGACGGCCGACCGCTACGGGCGCTACCTGCAAGCAGATTTCGACAAAGTCAGTATTGCCACCTTGCTGCTTCCTTCGGGGATGAACGGCGATGAGGACTTGAACCAGAAGTTCAAGCTCATGGACGACTTCGGCAAATATCTGGACAAACAGCGGCGCAAACGTCGCGAGTACATTTATTGTGGCTCGCTGTACGTGGCGCAGCAGAAGCTCGACATCAAGAACTGGCGCGACAGCCAGCAGTCTCCAGGCTTCCTGGCGCCGGAACGGGCCTGGATGGACGAGATTGTCGGCAACATGGGCTACGTCGATGCGTTGCGCGAAGTCAGCCGCGAAGGCGATCAATACAGCTGGTGGCCGGATAACGAACAGGCCGAGATGCTCAATCTGGGCTGGCGCTTCGATTATCAGATCCTGACACCGGGCCTGCGGCGCTTCGTGCGCAGCGCACGCCTGCCGCGTCAGCCACGGTTCTCGCAGCACGCACCGCTGATCGTCGACTACGACTGGACGCTGACCATCTAAGCGTCGGATCGCCGCCAGAAAAAATGCCCGCATCGTCTGATGCGGGCATTTTTTTCGTCTCGAACAAAGACGCGGCCTAGACAGCAGCGAACAACGGCAAGGCCAGATACAGCTTGATCACGATGACGTTGATGATGTCGATGAAGAACGCTCCGACCATCGGCACCACCAGAAAGGCAATCTGCGACGGCCCATAGCGCTGCGTCACCGCCTGCATGTTGGCGATGGCCGTAGGCGTGGCGCCCAGCCCGAAACCGCAATGCCCCGCTGCCAGCACGGCGGCATCATAGTTGCTGCCAATCACACGGAATGTCACGAAGATTGCGAACAGCGCCATGACCAGCGCCTGCATAGCGAGGATGATAAAGATCGGCAAGGCCAGCGCCGCCAGATCCCACAACTTCAGCGACATCAGAGCAATCGCCAGAAACAGCGACAGACTGACGTTGCCGAGTACCGAAACCTCCCGTTCGAACACCTGATACAAGCCGAGTGCCGCGAGGCCGTTGCGCAACACCACGCCCACGAACAGCACGCAGACAAACGCCGGCAACTCGAAGGCAGAGCCCTGCAGCAAGCCATTCAACAGATTGCCAGCCAGCAAACTGATCGCAATCAACGCCAGCGTTTCGACGAACGAAAACGGCGTGATCGAGCGCTCCTTGTTCGGCTGCTCAAAGCCTTTTGGCAGCCGCGGGGCTTGCTCCTGATTACCGCCCGGCACCTGCACCCGCTTGACCAGCAAGCGCGCAACCGGCCCGCCGATCAGTCCGCCGAGGACCAGACCGAACGTCGCCGAGGCGAGCGCCAGTTCCGAGGCGGAGGCCAGCCCATACTTTTCGCTGAACACCGTTCCCCAGGCAGCACCCGTACCATGCCCGCCCGCCAGGGTGATCGAACCGGTCAGCAGGCCCATCAGGGGATCAAGCCCAAGCAAGGTTGCCAGCCCGATACCCATCGCGTTCTGCACCACCAGCAAGCCGATGACGGCCAGCAGGAATATGCCGACAACGCGGCCGCCCTTTTTCAGGCTGGCGAGGTCCGCACTCAGGCCAATCGTGGCGAAGAAAGCCAGCATCAACGGCGTTTGCAGAGAAGTATCAAAGCGCACTTCTATATCAAACGTGCGCAGTATCAATAACAGCACGGCGACGACCAGACCGCCCGCCACCGGTTCGGGAATATTGTAACTTCGCAGAAAGCCGACACGCGCAACGAGTCCGCGCCCGAGTAATAACACTAGAGAAGCGGCCACGAGCGTGCCGTAAAAATCGAGCTGAATCATGTGGATTATTCTTGGCTGTGTATTCAGGAGGCGAGCGTTTACCTGGGCTCGACTCATGAACCGGCTGATTTTATCAACACTGATTACTGGAAAATTCAAGAGCCTTCGATGGCTTGAACATATCGAGATGTTTCAAAAGAAACATTACACCTAGCAACTTTAACAATCAGTTCGCACCAATAACAAGTACAGAAATAAACACTTGCCCATACAGTTGTGACTAAAAATGTAGCAATTTAATATTCATAAATAAATACTCGACCTTAAATCGATAACAGACTATTCCTACATCAGAAAACACTTTATTGAATTGTAAAAAAAGGCCCCGACAGGTCGGGGCTTTTTTATTGGGTGCCTCAGCGGGCCGTTACTTGATCAGCCGCCAGGTGAATGGATAACGGTAGGGAAATCCCTTATTGGCCTTCACCGCAGCGATGATCGGCATTACCAACGCACATATCACCACCGGAACAATCAAAACATACCCGATAAGCACCACCATTAGCCCCACGCTGATGAGCATGGCAATGGTCATGGTGATCTGAAAATTCAGCGCTTCCTTGCCCTGCGCATCGATAAACGGGTCAGTCTCACGCTTCATCTGCCAGAGGATCAGCGGACCGAGCAGACTTCCAAAGGGAAACACGCTACCCAGAAAGCTGGACAAGTGACAAAACATCGCCCACTGGCGAATCTCCTGACTCGGTTTGGGCAGCACGTCTTGCTTGTCACTCATCGCGTCCTCCTTGCGGCTGCGAATTGGCTCAGTCGGCCAATGCGGCTTTTTGCAGTTCGAAAATCTCGTTCATGCCTTTCTTCGCCAGTTCCAGCATGGCATTCAAATCTTCAGGCTGGAACGGCGCGCCCTCAGCGGTGCCCTGCACCTCGATGAAACCACCGGTGCTGGTCATCACCACGTTCAGATCGGTTTCGGCAGCGGAATCTTCCAGATAGTCGAGATCCAGCACCGCCTCGCCCTGATACATGCCAACCGATACCGCGCCGATCATCTGCTTGAGCGGGTCGCCGCCCTTCAGGCCGCCACGTTTCTTGATCACTTTCAGTGCGTCGACCAGCGCGACCATGGCACCGGTGATGGACGCCGTACGCGTGCCGCCGTCAGCCTGGATCACGTCGCAGTCAACGTAAAGGGTCACGTCGCCCAGCTTGGACATGTCCAGCGCCGCGCGCAGGGAGCGGCCGATCAGGCGCTGGATTTCCAGGGTACGACCACCCTGCTTGCCGCGGCTCGCCTCACGCTGGTTACGCTCGCCAGTGGCGCGCGGCAGCATGCCGTATTCAGCGGTCAGCCAGCCCTGGCCCTGACCTTTGAGAAACCGCGGCACGCCGTTTTCGACGCTGACGGTGCAGATGACTTTGGTATCACCGAATTCGACCAGCACCGATCCTTCGGCGTGTTTGGTGTAGTTGCGGGTAATGCGGATCGAGCGGAGCTGATCGGCAGCGCGACCACTTGGACGTTTCATAGGAAATACCTGTACTGAGGACGGAAAACTACCGGGCATTATAGAGCGGTGCACCGCGCCTGGGCACTGGTTAAAAAGCCGGGGCGACCGGTGAAGGTTGTGAAACGCACGTTACCGACGGGCTGCAGCGCTTTGTCACACCGTGTGTTTGGGCGCATTCGCTGCACTGCGCTACAATCCTGCGCCTTTGCTGCCAGTCGGCTTACATTCATTGATATCGCGCCTGCGGAAATCCCTGCTGCGCCGATCTGCATTGCGAGGTCACCGCCATGGTGCACAGCATGACCGCCTTCGCCCGCGTCGAGAAAGCCGGCGTCCAGGGCACCCTGAGCTGGGAATTGCGCTCGGTCAACAGCCGCTATCTGGAACCGCACCTGCGTTTGCCCGAATCGTTTCGCGACCTCGAAGGCGCCGTCCGTGAGGCGCTGCGTCAGGGCCTGTCGCGAGGCAAACTGGAGTGCACGCTGCGCTTCACCGAGGAGAGCACCGGCAAGCCGCTGCAAGTCGACCGCGAGCGCGCCGCGCAACTGGTCGCCGCTGCGGAAACCGTTGCCGGCCTGATCAAGAATCCCGCTGCGCTGAATCCCTTGGAAGTGCTGGCCTGGCCGGGCGTGCTGGTGGCTGATGCGGCGGATCCACAAGCGCTGAACGCCGATGCGCTGGCGTTGTTCAACCAGGGCCTGAAAGAACTGAAGGCCGGCCGCGAGCGCGAAGGCGCGGAGCTGGCCCGCTTGATCAACGATCGCCTGACTTCCATTGAGGAAGACGTAGTGACCCTGCGTGAACTGGTCCCGCAAATGCTCGCCACCCAGCGCCAGAAGGTCCTCGACCGCTTTGCCGACATGAAGGCCGAGCTGGACCCGCAGCGTCTGGAGCAGGAAATGGTCCTGCTCGCACAAAAAAGCGACGTCGCCGAAGAGCTGGATCGCCTGAGCACCCATATCATCGAAGTACGCCGGGTGCTCAAGTCCGGCGGTGCGGCCGGCCGCCGTCTCGACTTTCTGATGCAGGAACTCAACCGCGAAGCCAACACACTGGGCTCCAAAGCCTTCGACCCGCGCAGCACCCAGGCCGCCGTCAACCTCAAAGTGTTGATCGAGCAGATGCGCGAACAAGTGCAGAACATTGAGTAAGGCTACCCCGACATGACCCAACACACCGGCACCCTGTACATCATTTCCGCGCCATCGGGCGCAGGCAAGAGCAGCCTGGTCAAGGCGTTGACCGACGCTGACCCGGAGATCCGCGTTTCCGTCTCGCACACCACCCGCGCCATGCGTCCGGGCGAAGTGGACGGCGTGAATTATCACTTCGTGACCCGCGAAGAGTTCGTGAAAATGGGCGAACACGGCGACTTCCTCGAACGCGCCGAAGTGTTCGGCAACTTCTACGGCACCTCGCAAAGCCGCCTGCAGCAGACGCTGGACGAAGGCCATGACCTGATTCTGGAAATCGACTGGCAAGGTGCCGAGCAAGTGCGCAAGCTGATGCCGCAGGCACGCTCGATCTTCATTCTGCCGCCATCGCTGCAAGCGCTGCATCAGCGTCTGACGAACCGCGGTCAGGACAGTGACGAGATCATCGACGGGCGGATGCGCGAAGCGGTCAGCGAGATGAGCCACTACGTCGATTACGATTACCTCATCATCAACGACGATTTCGCCCATGCGCTGGACGATCTCAAGGCAATTTTCCGCGCCAATCAATTGCAACAGAAGCGTCAACAGGTGCGTTTCTGCAAATTGCTGGCCGAACTGCTCGGTTAAAACAGCACTTCCCAAAATGCCTGCAAGCGCTTTACATTGGTGCTTGCAGCGCGTTGAAGGGCTTGGTCAAAAAATCAGCGCTTCCCTAATCGCTGGTGATTTTTTAAACTGCTGAGTCCGCTTGCCCATTCGGGCAGCGCGCATATTGCATTCGCTACGAGGAATACCATGGCCCGCGTAACCGTTGAAGACTGCCTAGAACACGTGGAAAACCGCTTTGAGCTGGTCATGCTCTCTACCAAGCGTGCCCGTCAACTGGCCACCGGCGGCAAAGATCCCCTGGTTCAGTGGGAAAACGACAAGCCGACTGTTGTCGCGCTGCGTGAAATTGCTGAAGGCGTGATGAGCTACGAGTACATCGCCGAGCAGGAAATCGTCCAGGATGAGCCGCTGTTCGCAGCGTTCGAGGACGAGTCCAACGAGGCTGTCTAAGCCTATGCCTGGTCGACGTAGCACGGCGCGGGATCACAGCTTGCGGCAGGATTTATCATGCCGAGCATAGACGCCCTCGCCGATCGCTTATCGACCTACCTCGGCAACGACCAGGTCAACCTGGTCCGCCGAGCGTACTTCTACGCCGAACAAGCCCATGACGGTCAACGCCGTCGCAGCGGCGAGGCGTACGTCACGCATCCTCTTGCGGTGGCGAATATTCTGGCCGACATGCACATGGACCATCAGAGCCTGATGGCGGCGATGCTGCATGACGTGATCGAAGACACCGGTATCGCCAAAGAGGCGCTGCAAGCGCAGTTCGGTGAAACCGTGGCCGAACTGGTCGATGGGGTCAGCAAACTGACCCAGATGAACTTCGAGACCAAGGCCGAAGCCCAGGCAGAAAACTTCCAGAAGATGGCCATGGCCATGGCACGCGATATTCGCGTGATCCTGGTCAAACTCGCCGACCGCCTGCACAACATGCGCACGCTGGAAGTGCTGTCCGGGGAAAAACGCCGGCGCATCGCCAAGGAAACCCTCGAAATCTACGCGCCCATTGCCAACCGCCTGGGCATGCACGCGATCCGTATCGAATTCGAAGACCTCGGTTTCAAGGCGATGCACCCGATGCGTTCCGCGCGGATCTATCAGGCGGTCAAGCGCGCCCGGGGCAACCGCAAGGAAATCGTCAACAAGATCGAAGAATCTCTTGGCCATTGCCTCGCCATCGACGGCATCGAGGGTGAAGTCAGCGGTCGCCAGAAACACCTCTACGGCATCTACAAGAAGATGCGCGGCAAGCGTCGGGCCTTCAACGAGATCATGGACGTCTACGCGTTCCGGATCATCGTCGACAAGGTCGATACCTGCTACCGCGTGCTTGGCGCTGTGCATAATTTGTACAAACCATTGCCGGGGCGCTTCAAGGATTACATCGCGATTCCCAAGGCCAACGGCTATCAGTCGCTGCATACGACGCTGTTCGGCATGCACGGCGTACCGATCGAAATCCAGATCCGCACCCGCGAAATGGAAGAGATGGCCAACAACGGCATCGCCGCCCATTGGCTGTACAAGTCCAGCGGCGACGAGCAGCCGAAAGGCACGCATGCCCGCGCCCGCCAGTGGGTCAAAGGCGTGCTGGAAATGCAGCAACGCGCCGGCAACTCGCTGGAATTCATCGAAAGCGTAAAAATCGACCTGTTCCCGGACGAGGTCTACGTGTTCACGCCCAAGGGCCGGATCATGGAGTTGCCGAAAGGCTCCACCGCGGTCGACTTTGCCTACGCGGTGCACACTGACGTCGGCAACAGCTGCATCGCCTGCCGGATCAACCGCCGTCTCGCACCGCTGTCGGAACCGCTGCAAAGCGGCTCCACGGTCGAGATCGTCAGCGCTCCCGGCGCTCGGCCGAATCCGGCCTGGCTCAACTTCGTCGTTACCGGCAAGGCGCGCACGCATATTCGCCATGCGCTAAAACTGCAGCGCCGCTCCGAGTCCATCAGCCTCGGCGAGCGCCTGTTGAACAAGGTCCTGAACGGTTTCGACAGTTCGCTGGAGAAAATCCCGGCCGAACGCGTCAAGGCGATGCTCACCGAGTACCGCCTCGAACTGATCGAAGACCTGCTCGAAGACATCGGCCTGGGCAACCGCATGGCCTACGTGGTTGCCCGTCGCCTGCTCGGCGAAGGCGAGCAACTGCCAAGCCCGGAAGGCCCGCTGGCGATTCGCGGCACCGAAGGTCTGGTGCTCAGCTACGCCAAATGCTGCACGCCGATCCCGGGCGACCCGATTGTCGGCCACCTGTCGGCGGGCAAAGGCATGGTCGTGCACCTGGACAACTGCCGCAACATCAGCGAAATCCGGCACAACCCGGAAAAATGCATCCAGCTCTCGTGGGCCAAGGATGTCACCGGTGAATTCAACGTCGAACTGCGTGTCGAGCTGGAGCATCAGCGCGGCCTGATCGCCCTGCTGGCGAGCAGCGTCAACGCGGCCGACGGCAATATCGAAAAAATCAGCATGGACGAACGCGATGGTCGCATCAGCGTCGTGCAGCTGGTGGTCAGCGTCCACGACCGAGTGCACCTGGCTCGCGTGATCAAGAAGCTGCGCGCCTTGACCGGAGTGATCCGCATCACCCGCATGCGTGCATAACCTGCCTATTACAAGGAGTCATACATGACCAAAACCGTCATCACCAGCGACAAGGCCCCGGCCGCCATCGGTACTTACTCCCAGGCCATCAAGGCAGGCAACACCGTATACATGTCGGGCCAGATCCCGCTGGACCCGAAAACCATGGAACTGGTCGAAGGCTTCGAAGCCCAGACCGTTCAGGTCTTCGAGAACCTCAAAGCCGTGGCCGAAGCCGCCGGCGGTTCGTTCAAGGACATCGTCAAACTGAACATCTTCCTCACCGACCTGAGCCACTTCGCCAAGGTCAACGAGATCATGGGCAAGTACTTCGACCAGCCGTACCCGGCCCGCGCCGCCATTGGCGTAGCAGCTCTGCCAAAGGGTTCGCAGGTTGAAATGGATGCCATTCTGGTCATCGAGTAATGCGCACGGCGCGGCCTGATCGCCGCGCCGATTGCCGTGCAAGAAAAGGTTTTGAAAGGACTCCACCATGCGCAAAGCGCTAGCTCTCTCGCTGCTCGCCATGTTCCTCGGCGGCTGCGCCAGCGACCCTGCCGATCGTGACATCAGCGGCATCTGGATCAATCAGGTGGCGATCGATGCCGCCGCCAAGGGCGGCCCCCTGCGCGAAGCGCTTCAGGCCTATGGCCCGAATCTGGAATGGGACGTCAACACCAAGGCCGGTCAGGCCCGCTACACCAACGGTTTCGAGAACGTCGAAGGACAACTGCTGGGCGAACAGTCCGGCGCCTGGAAAGTCGACTTCTATGGCAGCTCCGCCAGTGAGCTGAAGCGTGATGGCGAGCAACTGCAGCAAGCCGCCAGCGAGAACGAACCCGAGCAGGTGTTCGACCGCGCACAGATTCCGGTGTCGGAAGGCGCACCGATCGGCGCCAGTTTCGAACGTGCGCTGTATTCCGCCTACATGGGCGGCAACTGGACTATCGCCAGTGGTCAGGGCGAAGGCAACACCGTGCAGTTCCAGGCGGATGGCCAGGTTTCCGGTTTGCCGGGGGCCGACCGTTATGCCCTGTGCCTGGCGGGCGATTGCGCATCAATGAGCAGCACCAACGACAACATGTGGTTGCAACTCAACGGTCAAGGCAATGCCTACATCTTTGCGCGCAAGGGCAAGGAACTGGAGATTTTCCAGGCCGTGAACACCGCGCTGGCGGATGAAATGCCGCAGTACACGCCGGGCGAGCGCAAGTGGTTGCTGGAGAAGCAGTAACCGTCTCTGAGTTCGCCGCGATCCCCCTGTAGGAGTGAGCCTGCTCGCGATAGCGGCGCATCAGTCAACACCGAGGTGTCTGATGCGCCGCTATCGCGAGCAGGCTCACTCCTACAGTTGTTTTGTGTTGTCAGGAAGTCAGCATTTGCCCTCAAGAATCGCTGCGTAGCCTTCGCGGTAGGTCGGATAAGTCGGCACCCAGCCCAACGCCTTCACCCGCGCATTGCTGCAACGCTTGCTACCGGTACGCCGCACGCTGGCGTCTTCGGCCCACTCGGTCACGTTCAGGTATTCGCGTAACCAGCCCACCACTTCTGCCAACGGCGCCGGCGCATCGTCGACGCCAATGTAAAAGTCTTCCAGCTTCACGCCCTGCCGATCCTTTTCCAGCAGAAACGCCAGCAGGCCGGCCGCGTCATCGGCATGGATGCGGTTGCCATACAGCGGCGGCTCGACCGCCACGCGATAACCGCGACGCACCTGGGTCAGCAACCACTCGCGGCCCGGCCCGTAGATGCCGGTCAGGCGCAGAACGCTGGCCGGGATGCTGCTGTTGAGCGCGACCTGCTCGGCTTCGAGCATCAAGCGACCTGAATAACCGGCCGCGACAGTCTCTGAGGTCTCATCGACCCACGCCCCGTCCTGCTGGCCATATACACTGCTGCTGGACACGAAGATCAGTCGCTCAGGCGCTTGCCCATAGTCGCCCAGCCAGCTCAGTACATTCTGCAAACCCTGCACGTAGGCTTTGCGATAGCCCTCTTCATCGTGCTCGGTGGCCGCAGCGCAATACACCAGGTAATCGATGGCACCGACCGGCCAATTCGCCGGGCACTCTTCGTTGAACAGGTCGCCAGCAACGCCTGTGACGCCGTCCGGCAGTCGCGACACATTGCGCCGCAGACCAAAAACGTCCCAGCCGGCAGCCAACAGTTGCGTGGCCAGACGACTGCCGACATCACCACAACCGGCAATCAAAACAGAAGGCGCGGACATCAGAAAACTCCCATCGGAAAGGCACAGACTAGCTCTGGCACAGGACGAACGGCTAGCGATCGCGGAAAAAAAGTTACTCTATTACTTTTGTTAACAAGAATTACTTGCAATAATGCACGTCACTTTTGTTCTCGGCCTCACGAGGCCTGGAAGAGCATCATCGTTTTTCAATCTCAGGTCCGGCCAGCATGACACGTAATCAAACTCCCGCTTCGCCAACCAATCGACCTCGCGCCTGGAGCGCGGTGGCGGCTCTGTTGCTCAGCCTGATGCTGGCATCGACCGCCGCATTCGCTGACGCCCAGGCCCCGACCACGCCAGCCGCTGCCGAGCAGAACGCACCCGCCGCCGCGCCAGTTGCACCGGCCGCCACCGATCCGGTGCAGAGCGTGCAAGCCGTCGACGCACCTGAAGTCCTCGAAGCCGACAACAGCCTGGGCATGGCCCACGACCTGTCGCCATGGGGCATGTACCAGAACGCCGACATCATCGTGAAAATCGTGATGATCGGTCTGGCCATCGCGTCGATCATCACCTGGACTATCTGGATCGCCAAAGGCTTTGAGCTGATGGGCGCCAAGCGTCGTCTGCGAGGCGAAATCGCTGCGCTGAAGAAAGCCGCCACGCTCAAGGAAGCCAGTGCCACTGCGGCGAAGGAAGGCACCCTCGCCAACCTGCTGGTGCACGACGCGCTCGAAGAGATGCGCCTGTCGGCCAACAGCCGCGAAAAAGAAGGCATCAAGGAACGCGTGAGCTTCCGCCTCGAGCGTCTGGTCGCGGCCTGCGGTCGCAACATGAGCAGCGGCACCGGCGTACTCGCCACCATCGGCTCCACCGCGCCGTTTGTCGGCCTGTTCGGTACCGTGTGGGGCATCATGAACTCCTTTATCGGCATCGCCAAAACCCAGACCACCAACCTCGCCGTCGTTGCCCCGGGTATCGCTGAAGCGCTGCTGGCCACCGCGCTGGGTCTGGTTGCTGCGATTCCTGCGGTGGTGATCTACAACGTCTTCGCCCGCTCCATCGCCGGTTACAAGGCGCAGGTGTCCGATGCGTCGGCAGAAGTGTTGCTGCTGGTCAGCCGCGACCTCGACCACCAGCCTGAGCGCAGCTCGCAGCCGCACATGGTCAAAGTGGGGTAATCGGCCATGGGCCTGCATTTGAAAGAAGGCGCAGACGACGATCTGGCCGAGAACCACGAAATCAACGTCACGCCGTTCATCGACGTGATGCTGGTGCTGTTGATCATCTTCATGGTGGCCGCGCCGTTGGCCACCGTGGACATCAAAGTCGACCTGCCCGCCTCGACCGCGAAACCGGCGCCGCGGCCAGAGAAACCGGTGTTCCTCAGCGTGAAAGCTGACCAGCGCCTGTTCCTCGGTGACGACGAAGTGAAAGCCGAAGCACTCGGCGCCACGCTCGACGCCAAGACCCAGGGCAAGAAAGACACCACCATCTTCTTCCAGGCCGACAAAGGCGTGGATTACGGTGACCTGATGAGCGTGATGGATAACCTGCGCGCCGCCGGTTACCTGAAGGTCGGTCTGGTCGGTCTCGAGACGGCAGCCAAGAAATGATCAACACGCGCCATAAGCTGACGCGTTACAGCGGTAGCCTGGCCGTGGTGCTGGGCGTGCATGCGCTGGCCATCGCGCTGGCGCTGAACTGGACCACTCGCCCGCCCATCGAATTGCCGCCGCAGGCAATGATGGTCGAGCTGGCACCAGTGCCCGCCCCGCCACCGCCCGCTCCGCCGAAAGTCGTCACACCGCCACAGCCACCGGCTCCGGTGGAAGAGCTGCCGATGCCGAAACTGGCCGAAGCACCGAAAGCGGAAATCGCGGTACCGAAACCCAAGCCGAAGCCTAAGCCCAAGCCGCCGAAGCCGGTCGAGAAGAAGCTGCCTGACCCGCCGAAGGAAAAACCTTCCGAGGAAAAACCGGCCGACACCCAACCGACCCAGGCACCGACGGAGAAATCCGCCCAGCCGGCACCAGGCCCATCGCCAGCACAACTGGCGGCCAAGGCCAGTTGGCAAGGCACCCTGCTCGCGCATTTGCAGAAGTACAAGAAATACCCGCAAAGCGCACAGGCACGGGGCAAGGAAGGCTTGAATCGTCTGCGCTTCGTGGTCGACGGCGAAGGCAACGTGTTGTCGTTCGAACTGGTGGGCCGCTCCGGCAACGCTGATCTGGACCGGGCCACCCTGGACATGATCCGCCGCGCGCAACCGCTGCCCAAGCCACCGGCCGACATGCTCAACAATGGCTCGATCGAAATTGTTGCGCCGTTTGTTTATTCCCTCGAACGCCGCCGCTAAGTGACATCGCAATACCTGTGGGAGCTGGCTTGCCAGCGATTGCGGTGCGTCAGAGAAGTATTTGTTAGCTGACCCACCGCAATCGCTGGCAAGCCAGCTCCCACAAGGTTCTTCGCCAGCCGAGAGAACCAAGCCAAAAAGGCACCCCAAAGGTGCCTTTCGCGTATCTGCCTGCGGCAAACCGACATCGTCCGGTGTCGCACTCAGCCCTCAGTCTGATAACGTGCGTCTATCGATTGCAGCCGGTATGCTTGGCGCATCTTCATGGACGCTCGCTATGACCCTCACAGAATTACGCTACATCGTTACCCTCGCCCAAGAACAGCACTTCGGCCATGCCGCCGAGCGTTGCCACGTCAGCCAACCGACGCTGTCGGTGGGCGTGAAGAAGCTTGAAGACGAACTCGGTGTGCTGATTTTCGAGCGCAGCAAAAGCGCCGTGCGCCTGACCCCGGTCGGCGAAGGCATTGTCGCCCAGGCGCAGAAAGTCCTGGAACAAGCCCAAGGCATTCGCGAACTGGCCCAGGCCGGCAAGAACCAGCTGACCGCACCGCTGAAAGTCGGCGCCATCTACACCGTTGGCCCGTACCTGTTCCCGCACCTGATTCCGCAACTGCACCGGGTCGCCCCGCAGATGCCGTTGTACATCGAAGAAAACTTCACCCACGTACTGCGCGACAAACTGCGCAACGGCGAACTGGACGCGATCATCATCGCCCTGCCGTTCAACGAAGCCGATGTGCTGACCCTGCCACTGTACGACGAGCCGTTCTACGTCCTGATGCCGGCCCAGCACCCGTGGACCAAAAAGGAAACCATCGACGCCGGCCTGCTCAACGACAAGAGCCTATTGTTGCTCGGCGAAGGCCACTGCTTCCGCGATCAGGTGCTCGAAGCCTGCCCGACCCTGACCAAGGGCAACGACGGTGCCAAACACACCACGGTCGAATCCAGCTCGCTGGAAACCATCCGGCACATGGTCGCGTCCGGCCTGGGCATCTCGATCCTGCCGTTGTCGGCAGTGGACAGCCATCACTACGCCCCGGGCGTGATCGAAGTCCGTCCGCTGACCGCGCCCGTGCCGTTCCGCACCGTGGCGATTGCCTGGCGCGCGAGCTTCCCGCGGCCGAAAGCCATCGAGATCCTCGCCGACTCCATTCGCCTGTGCTCGGTGGCCAAGCCAGCCGCGCCGGTCACGGCCGGTTAAGCCAGGGTCATGACGGAGCTGTCGCAAGTGTCGGTGACGGCACTCAAGGGTGTCGGCGAGGCCATGGCCGAGAAATTGGCCAAGGTCGGCCTCGAGAATCTGCAGGACGTGCTGTTTCACCTGCCACTGCGTTATCAGGATCGCACCCGCGTGGTGCCGATCGGTGCGCTGCGCCCGGGGCAAGACGCCGTGGTCGAAGGCACCGTCAGCGGCGCCGACGTGGTCATGGGGCGCCGTCGCAGCCTGGTCGTGCGCTTGCAGGACGGTACTGGCGGCCTGAGTCTGCGCTTCTACCATTTCAGCAACGCGCAGAAAGAAGGCCTCAAGCGTGGCACGCGGGTGCGCTGCTACGGCGAAGCGCGGCCCGGCGCCTCAGGTCTGGAAATCTATCATCCGGAATACCGCGCAATTACTGGCGACGAACCGCCGCCCGTAGACGAAACCCTGACGCCGGTCTACCCGCTCACCGAAGGCCTGACCCAACAGCGTCTGCGCCAGTTGTGCATGCAGACGCTGACCCTGCTCGAGCCTTCGACCCTGCCCGACTGGCTGCCGACCGAGCTCGCTCGCGACTACCAATTGGCGCCGCTGGCCGACGCGATCCGCTATCTGCACAACCCGCCCGCCGATGCCGACGTCGATGAACTCGCCCTCGGTCATCACTGGGCGCAGCATCGGCTGGCCTTCGAAGAATTGCTTACCCATCAACTGTCGCAACAGCGCCTGCGCGAAAGCCTGCGTTCGCTACGCGCACCGGCGATGCCGAAAGCCACGAAGCTGCCACCGATATACCTGAAGAACCTCGGCTTCAGCCCGACCGGCGCGCAGCAACGGGTCGGCAACGAAATTGCTTACGACCTCAGCCAGCACGAACCGATGCTGCGGCTGATTCAGGGCGACGTTGGCGCGGGCAAAACCGTGGTCGCCGCCCTCGCTGCACTGCAAGCACTGGAGGCTGGATATCAAGTCGCGCTGATGGCACCGACCGAGATTCTTGCCGAGCAACACTTCATCACCTTCAAGCGCTGGCTCGAGCCGCTGGGCATCGACGTCGCGTGGCTGGCCGGCAAGCTCAAGGGCAAGAACCGCGTCGCCGCGCTGGAGCAAATCGCCAGCGGCACGCCGATGGTGGTCGGCACCCACGCGCTGTTTCAGGACGAAGTGCAGTTCAAGAACCTCGCGCTGGTGATCATCGATGAACAGCACCGCTTCGGCGTGCAGCAGCGTCTGGCGCTGCGGCAGAAAGGCGTCGGCGGGCGCATGTGCCCGCATCAACTGATCATGACCGCAACACCCATTCCGCGAACACTGGCGATGAGCGCCTACGCCGATCTCGACACCTCGATCCTCGACGAGCTGCCGCCCGGCCGGACCCCGGTCAACACCGTGCTGGTCACCGACACCCGTCGCGTTGAGGTCATCGAACGCGTGCGCGGCGCTTGTGCCGAGGGCCGACAAGCCTATTGGGTGTGCACGCTGATCGAAGAATCCGAAGAGCTGACCTGCCAGGCCGCCGAAACCACCTTCGAAGACCTCACCGCTGCCCTCGGCGAATTGAAAGTCGGGCTGATTCACGGGCGCATGAAACCGGTCGAAAAAGCTGCGGTGATGGCCGAGTTCAAGGCTGGCAACCTGCAATTGCTGGTTGCCACCACGGTGATCGAAGTCGGCGTCGACGTGCCCAACGCGAGCCTGATGATCATCGAAAACCCCGAGCGCCTGGGTCTTGCGCAACTGCATCAGTTGCGCGGTCGGGTGGGTCGAGGCAGCGCGGCCAGTCATTGCGTGCTGCTTTACCATCCGCCGCTGTCGCAGATCGGCCGTCAGCGTTTGGGCATCATGCGCGAGACCAACGACGGTTTCGTCATCGCCGAAAAAGACCTCGAATTGCGCGGCCCCGGGGAAATGCTCGGCACTCGTCAGACCGGCCTGCTGCAATTCAAGGTCGCCGACCTGATGCGCGACGCCGATCTGTTGCCCGCCGTGCGCGACGCCGCGCAAGCCCTGCTGGAGCGCTGGCCGACCCACGTCAGCCCGTTGCTTGATCGCTGGCTGCGGCATGGGCAGCAATACGGCCAAGTGTGAGCACTGTCGCAGTTTCCGACAGCTCGTTCCGGCAGAGGTGGTTATACTCCTGCCATTGTTTCAAAAACGGATACAGACCATGACCGAAGCTGCTCTCGTCCCCGAATCTCCGCAAGCTCCGTCTGTTATTCGGCTGCTGCTCAACAAGCTGGGCGTTGCCTACGAAGAAGTGCTCGACCACCACGGCCTCAACGCGTCGCGCAAGGTGCAAGCCGTGTTGCTGGACGACGCCGTCGGCGCGTTGATGGTGCTGTTTCCACAGAGCCAGTTGCTGGATCTCAATCGCCTCGCCGAACTCACTGGTCGCCGCCTCACAGCCGTGTCCACCGAGCGCCTGGAAAAGATGCTTGGCAAACACAATCTGAGCCTGCTGCCGGGCCTGCCGGCGCTGACCAGTTCGCCTTGCCTCTATGAAGAAAGCCTGCTGCGCGAGCCGAAGCTGCTGATCAACTCCGGCGAGCCGGGCCTGCTGCTGGAAATCAGCAGCGATGACTTCAAATCGATGCTGACCAAGGCCAGCGCCGCCAACTTCGGCGAAGCCCTGAGCAGCATCCGCCCCAACCTCGACCGCCCGGACGATGACCGCGAGGAAATCACCCAGGCCGTGCAGGCGTTCACGGCGCGGCGCATTCAGCAACGTCTGGAAGCGACCATTGAAATTCCGCCGCTGGCCGAAACCGCACAAAAAATCATCAAGCTGCGCGTCGATCCCAATGCCACCATCGACGACATCACCGGCGTGGTCGAAACCGACCCGGCGCTCGCCGCGCAAGTGGTGAGCTGGGCGGCGTCGCCGTACTACGCCTCGCCGGGCAAGATTCGTTCGGTGGAAGACGCGATCGTCCGCGTGCTGGGTTTCGATCTCGTAATCAACCTGGCGCTGGGCCTGGCCCTTGGCAAGACCCTCAGCCTGCCCAAAGACCACCCGCAACACACCACGCCGTACTGGCAGCAGTCGATCTATACCGCCGCCGTCATCGAAGGCCTGACCCGCGCCATGCCACGCGCCCAGCGCCCGGAAGCCGGCCTGACCTATCTGGCCGGCCTGCTGCACAACTTCGGCTATCTGCTGCTGGCCCACGTATTCCCGCCGCACTTCTCGCTGATCTGCCGCCACCTGGAGGTCAACCCGCACCTGTGCCACAGCTACATCGAGCAACACCTGCTGGGTATCAGCCGCGAACAGATCGGCTCGTGGCTGATGCGCTACTGGGACATGCCGGACGAGCTGGCCACCGCCCTGCGCTTCCAGCACGACCCAAGCTACGACGGCGCCTACGCCGAATACCCGAACCTAGTCTGCCTGGCTGTACGCCTGCTGCGCAGTCGCGGGATTGGCTCCGGCCCGGATGAAGACATTCCCGACGCACTGCTCGAGCGCGTCGGCCTGACGCGCGATAAAGCCAATGATGTGGTCAGCAAAGTCCTCGAAGCTGAAGTGCTGCTGCGGGAACTGGCTTCGCAATTCAGCCAGGGCTAAAACGAAACAGGCCCGCTCCCCAGGATCTACATAAATCCCCTGTGGGAGCGAGCCTGCTCGCGAAGAATCCAACTCGGTCTATCTGACCACATCTGATCGTTCCCACGCTCCGCGTGGGAATGCATCCCGTGACGCTCCGCGTCACCGCAGACTCAAGCCTTACGCTTGGCCTTCCTCGGCACCAAATACTTCATCAACCCCTGAAACCACATCACCAGCGCCGGATTACCCTTGAGCTGGATCGACTTGTCCTGAATCCCCTGCATAAACGCCAACTGCTTGTTCTTCGCCTGCATCGTCGCAAAACCATAACCGGCATCTTTAAACGCAATCGCAAACGCCGGCTCCGCCACCACGCCAGACTTGCTGGTGATGCGCTGATCCTTGACCACGAAATGCCGCGCCACTTTCCCATCCAGCGTCTGCAGCTGAAATACCAGATCCTTGTCACCCAACTGCTGCTGAAACGCAGGATTTGTCCGGCTGGCCTTACCCATCAACAAACCCATCATCCACAGAAGAAAACGAAATTTCATGCGCACAGCCTCAAAAGGAAAATGAACGGCCGGGGCAGTGTAAGGGATTTGGACGATAACGCCAGTATCTGACGCTGTTGGAGGATGATGCAGACCATTTCGCGCACGATGACCGCCAAGTCACGATTCAGCGCTCACCCTCTAATCGTTCCCCCGCTCCATGTGGGAATGCATCCCGAGACGCTCCGCGTCTCACCACTCACCTTTCCTACACCTGTTGAAACACATCCCTGTAGGAGTTGGCGAAGCCTGCGATCTTTTGATCTTCCGCCCCGCGAATCCATGGGAAATTTCCTGCAAAGTGCCGGGCTGTCCGTGAACTAGGCGGGATTGGTCGTGAGGGATAGGCTTTGTGTGTCGCCGCAAAATCGGCGATACGGACGTGCAAGTCCGCATCGGCACACTATCGGTTATAGCTATTCATCGAGCGTTTTCTTATGCTCGCGAATCGTTATGGCAGCTGTGTGTGGGAGATCTCAGGATCTGCCGGTTTGCCGATTGCCGGTCTTGCACACCTATACACAGCTGCCACCTTATTCGAAGTGCGAGCGAAGGGGTGTTAGCTCCTTAATCGGTATATTTCAATGAAGAAACCAACACCCAACCCCCCGGAAGCCCCGGACATATCGCCCTACGAATCTCTGGAATCGAAGAAATTCCACGAAGCCGCCGAGCGCGCCCTCGACCACCACTTCAAACCGCCCACCGAACCCCACCCCAAGCGCGAAACCGGCCTCTTCAAACTCTCCCCCGGCACCGACGCCGAAGCCCTCATGGCCAACGCCTCCGAAGACCTCCTGTCCATCAGCGTCATCGCCTGCGACCTGGCCGACGACCTCCACGGCTCACGCCGCTCTGTGGCACTCGCCCTGAGCAGGATGGCGGATGGGGTGCGATTGATGGTGGAAGGGACGCTTGATCATATGGAGGTGAAGAGCGCGGCGGCGAAGCCGTAGCGGGATTTGCGGATGAAAAAAGGGGACGTTGGGTCCCCTTTCTAAAGCTCGATAACAAAAACTAGCGAAAGTCCTCTGCGCTTTTGGGCCGCGCTTCCAACCCCTGGAACGCCGCCCGGCTTATGTAGGCATTCCCTCCCTCACCGCAATACTGCCGGAACACCGCCTTGTCGTCCTTGAGCACCGTCAGATAACTCAGAAAGGCTTGATTAACGAGGTAGGTATAAGCGCCGTTTTTGAACTTGATGATGTTCAAGTTCACGCTGCCTTCAGAAGCGTTCACGACAAAGAATCTGCCCTTGGGCGGCAAAGCCGTCTTCGGATAGATCATCTCTATTTTGCTCGGCACGCCGTAACGGTACTGAACAAAACCGGCCGTGGGCTTGCTGTTTCCCCGTGCACAAACGGAAACCGTCTTACCACCCTCCAACGGGCAACTGAAGTAAATGTCTTCGTCATCTGAACACAACGTTCCATCCTGCCTGCCCTTCAATGGCGCTGTTTCTTGCGAGACGCGTATTGGTATTTGAGTGACATCGGCGCAATTGGACAAACACACAAGCTTTGAAAGATCCGGAACATCGCTTTCAGTAAACAGGTACGTCGCTGAACCATCACGGTTGCGAGCGTGGTAAACGGGAACATTGACAGCCAGCCCCTTGGCTGACACGGGCACGATTTTATCCTTCCCCGAGACGACCCAGCCTTCAGCACCACCGCACAACGCCTCCAAGGCAACTTCACTGAAGGGTTCTTTCGTTGGCACTGCGAACGGCTTGGCATCACCTCGACAGTCATAGCCGTGCCAGTAAGGTCCGGTGTTCGGGTCAATGTCTATCGAGAAAATATAGGCGCCGTCGAGTGCTACTTTTCCGCCGTTGTAAGTGAAAACCAGCCAACGACGCGTCTTTGCCTGGGAGTAGTTTTCGTTCTCCAGAATGTAACGCTCGCCATCTCGATACAGCCAGAAACCACTCATTGCTCCGGCCGATTCCGCCTCGTCGGAGAGACGTTGCCCGGATTTTGCGTCCACCAGAAGGTTTTCTTTCAACGCCAACGCACAGCCGCTGTCGGCCTCCATGCATGACTTGAGGGACGGGAACATTGGCCCCGCAGCCACAGAGAAAGAGCACAGCAATAACGCGACCAAAGCTAATCTTTTCAACTCGCCTCCCCGCTGATGATTCAAGAGCCTGATTGAATATGAAAAAAGGGGCGTTAAGCCCCCCTACGTGAGTATTCCCTGTCTCACCACTGGCAACCTGTTTCAGGTTTCGAATCCACGTTGTAATCATTTTCAAACGAATACTTCTTCGCAGATTTGTAATTCGTATACGTCATCGCATCAACCCGGCCACCCTGAGTGACCATCTGATACTCACCTGTCAGTGCACCATCAACTACTTCAACCCAAGTTGTCGTGTACTGGTAAGGCCGGCCATACACGAGTTCTTCTTGTTCAGTACTGCGATGAACCAGCCCGATAGCCTTTTTCGACTTGCTGTACTTGACGCCAGCACCGCTCCATTTGGCGACAGAGTCGTAATAGGTTCGGAACTCAAAATTTATGGGTTTGCCTTCGTAGGAGCGAAAGCAAAAAACCTCGGTCGTGACCTCGCTATGAGCCGCCAGAGGAACGAAAGCGAGCAACGCGGAAAACAATGCAGACGAAAATTTCAAACCGAACATTCCTTTAGCGGTTCATGGGTAATTGAAAGCGCATCCTCACCACGCAGTAGGCGACGTCTTCACGCAACAGACGGCTAGCCATCTGGCAGTGCCCTTCTGCGTACTTCTTCCAAAGCGGATCATCGAATTGATCCCCTCCCAGCCGCTCGATTGAGGCCGCTAAATTTCTCTCACGATCCTTCCCGGCAATCGCGGATGCCGCTTTGTAAAAACCATCCAGCGGTAAACCCGTCTGAAGAGCGATCAACTCTCCCAGCCGAGCATTGCTCGTCTGCACCAGACACCCAAGCCTCTCGATTGGCGCCTCAGCGCCCGGCAACGCAGCTTGATAACGCTCTTCGCAAAACGACTCTTTGAAGCGCACCCAGTTCTTTTGCACATCTCTCAGGTGGCTTTGCTCCGCAGGAGCCAGAATCGACAGCGCTTTTTTGTATTGCTCGTTCAAGACACCATCGACTTTCTTGAAGGTTTGCTGGCCGCAGGTGATCAAGTCCGGGTTGGACAAACTGTCTGGGTTGCACGCCTCTCCAGCAAACAATGCGGATGACGCAGCAGAGATCAAGCAACCGAGAAGAATCGAAAATCCTTTCACGCTGTCACTCCTTCCTTTGACGGTCATGTCTGTACAGCCAAAACAGCGGCGGCAACAACACCAACAACGCAAAACCATCGAGCCACACGTGCGACCAGACCTGTTGTTGCGCCGAGAGCCACATATCCTGCGGCGCCCATAACAGGATGCCCGCGATTAACCAACCCCAGACTGCCGGGACTTTCAAGCGATTGCCCAGATGCACCAGCGCGAGCATGTACAGCGAATAACTTTGCAGCGTCGCGCCGAACAGCGCGAGCCACCAGACTTGTTGATCGTGTCCGGCCGCGGGCACCGCACCGGTGCCCCAGAACGACAGTTCGAGAATTTGCAGGTAGCCATCGAGCAAGCCGGAATCACCCGCCCAGGTCAGGGTTAGACCGGCGAGGATGTGCGTGATCGCAGCGGCGTATAGCCAAAGCACCAACGCTGGGCGAAGCGAGGAAGAAGGGGCTGGCATTCCGTGTCCTGAGCGCGTTCCTTGGGGGTGGGGAGTTTAAAGGAAAACCGGATGTGTCTGATGCTCGAAAATTAAACGTTTTACCCTGCCCCATTCAAGCGCGATGCGTGCGAATAAGCATCAAGCATGATCCGGTTTCAAATACAGTGACTGGCCTTGATTGGCTCCGGGCCATGCGAGTCCAGACGTTTTAACTGCTCAATCGCGCGGGGCTCATCTTTGTCCGCCGCCATTTGATAACAAGCCAGTGCGCGTGACAGATCTTTTGTTCCCAACTCTCCAGCCTCGAACGTAGAAGCCAGATAAACCATAGCGTCCGTTGAACCCATCTCAATGGCGCGGATGACCTGCTCCTCTGCCTGCTTGGGATGAAGGCAAGGACCGTTATAGTCGGTGGAGTTTCCGATGCAGAAAAACGTGGCATAGGCCAACGCGCCGCTCGGTATTTTCGAGGCCGCTTTGAACAGAGCCTCAACCTTAGGGGTTTCCAACTGAGATGCCATTTGCGAAAGACTCAGGCTTGCCGCCGACAGGCTCGCCTGTGCATCACCCGACTCCGCGGCACATACATAATTTTCCAGAGACGCCTCAATCAATTCCGCTGTCAGCGGATATTGCTCAAGAAATCCCAGCCCTCCTAAAGCTTCAGCACGTTGTTCACAGAAATTTTCAGCGCGGCTCATTACGGGGTTACGTGTTGCGACCAAATCCTTCTCACTGATCGACCAGTCCTCTATACCCTCTAGCACCCAGCACGCCTGACGAGAGAAGTTGAAGATTTTCACATTGCTGTTGCCCGCTCGCTTATCCACGACGTTGACGTGACTGTCGTCGACCTCTTCGATCTCGACTCCAGGTGTCTTGCCGGGTGTGATTGCAGCCATCAGCGGATAGGTGAACGTTGTTCCACTAACTCCCGAGGTCGAAGGCTCAAAGGTACTTCGATCCTTCCCAGCTACCGGTTTCAACACCAGCAATTTAACCGTCATCGCAGTGAGACGGCGTTGTAATTCGCCGTTGGCGGAAAACGCCGCAAGGAAAGGCGCGAACTCCTCCGAGGGGCAAGCGTCGCTGGTGGGTGCCGTCGAAGTACTCTTGTCGGATGCAAGAGCAGGGACAATCTTGTCCAGATACGCCGAGCGCTCGCGACTCATTCTGGCGATGCATGAGTTAACCGCGAACACATGCGCCGGCATCCCCGTCTCGATCTCGAACGCCTCCAACGGGCAGTTCGCATCGCGCAGTTTTAGCCAGGCTCGCTGCGACTCTTTAACCTTCGCGGCGTACTCCACGCCCAACGCGGGATCGGCTCGATAGCCAGACTCAAGTCGCGCCATCAACTGCTTGTAGCTGACGTTCAACTGCGCATCGGCAGCCTTCTTCGCCGCCTCCGAGCAGGGCACCATTTCCAGGCTTGAGGTGACATTGCGGCAGTCGTCCTGCGCGTAGGCCGCTGAAACTGGCATTAGCAGCGCGGCTAGCAGGGTAAAAACAAAACGGTCCACGGTGTTCATCCTTGAGTGGTACAGGCTTTGCGCTTGGCGAATCAGGCAAAAACCATTTTTGCGCATAGTAATAAAGCGTCGCCTTTCCTTATTAAGTGAAAAAAACCCGCCAGCTATCACTATTTAGCGCCATTGATTTTCTTGAGATAGGCCTTTATCAAACCTGCATTAACATATGAAAAATGTTGCTCCTCGCCTTCTTGATATCCTTCCATCCCGCTCAAATTCCTATCAAACCTGACAAGTTGATTCACAACCAGCTTATTGTCCGCGCTTTTTTCATACCCATAAACTTGATAAAGCGTTCCGTACGTCCCAATACCCCTGCTCGTGATTTCCCATGAAACCAAAACAAGCACGTTTTTCTTACCCTTCACCGGATAAAAGAAAATAGACTCGATTTTTGGATCTGAGCCAGCCACATCGTATTTATCGACAAGACTTCTATTTTTTATATTGTCGACTCCAACAACATCCAGAACCAGAGAAACAGGGAACTCCTCGCTAGTCGTCTGCAGGAATGATAATTCGCCTCCGCTTACGACGTCAGTTTTAAACGGCCCCTGAATCACCTGCCCCTGCAAATAATCAGAATCCTGCGCACTGCTGGAATTTGCTAGAAGAAAAACAAGAGCAAACATGAAAAAACGGAGCATAGCCAATGACCTCTTAATTAATATTCATGAGTGCAGCAAGTGCTTGAAATCTAGTATTCCTGTCCGCGTATCCGTTTTGGCCGCCATTCACCATTTGTGTTACGTCCGCCACACTTCCTGTCTTGGCGACCTCGCACAACTTAGTGCCTCCCTGACCAGTTTTCGTGAACCAGAATACGAACGCAGACTCAACACCGTATTCGGTCGACGAAACCAGAAGATCCGGGTTTGCCACAAAATCCTGAATATCCGACGGGTTGCGTTGATTATGTACGTTAGTAAACCGTTGATATTCCGACTTCCCCGTCACCTGCAACATTCCGCGGCCGCGGTATCGATAGCCATCTCGACTAGCCTCATTGCCATTACCCATTCGATCGGCGTAGACGTAACTGGCAAGATTTTCAGGATTCAGCGCGTAATGACTTGTCTCTGTCCACAGTTTGCTTCTCAACACACCAAAATCACAGCTATCCGTCTGCTCATTATAGCCATTCACTTTATTATGGTATCTGCATCCATAAGTCTTTTTCATTTGCCGCGCGCTAAACCTCAAACCTTCTTCGACAACTCTGAATTGACTTTCATGACCAACTTGAGACAGAAAATGCGCAATAGCCTTTGGTTGTTCAAGCTTATACGCCAAAGCATATTTATTGAGATAGGGTAAAATATTGGCGTGATGCGCCTCCTCTCCTGCTGGATTAGCAGCCCGAAGCATCTCTAAGGTAATAAGATCACGTGGTGCAGTAAAATTCCCGATAAGCGCAATAGGGTGAATATGCCGAACATTAGTATCACTGGTAATTCCATGCTGCCCGGCAAGCTTGTCCCACCAGCTCAACTTCTTAATTCTTGCCTTTTCTTCAATCCATTCACCATGTGGCTCTGATTCACTATGGCCCATCAACTCATCCAGAGAATCCCATTTTTCTTGTTTGAATTGCCACTCATTTTCATAGCGTGTAACCATCTGAGAAATCGGCTGTGCGAACCAAGGTTTACTCAACGCCTCTTTTATTTCCGAAGGCGTGAGTTTTTTATCGCCGTTTCTGTCTAGAATTTTGTAAAGATTTTGCTTTGTAGATCCATCTTCGGCATTGCCGATATTAGGCTGGTAGTTAGCTTGCTCTTCCTCACTAAGACCTTCCTGTGCATGAAGAAACGCGGCCAAATGATCCACGTTACTACCAGCCTCATCTATAAAGCTGAAACCCTCCCACTCAAATGGTGAATGGCGTGACAACGCAGTATCCGGCTCTGCAAACCAACCGCTGATTTCATTCCCTTCGGCATCCCCCAGCAACTCGTCCAGACGCCACCAAAGCGTATAGGTAGTGGTTCCACCCATGACAACAGGAACCTTTATCTTTTTTTCCGCGGGTAGCGCTTCCAATACCCCGACAGGGACAAAGAAGTCATATCCAACTTTTTTGTGGGGATCCGTCACCTTCGGAGGATTTGTTGCGCTCATTCCTTGCGTGTGAGTAACCAACACGCTGTCTTTTGGAATTTTTACGAGCGTTTTTCCTGCGGCAGGCATTCCCGCAGCTTTCTCTTTACTCAGTTCGGTAAATGCCTTTACGTCTTCGCAGCTAAACACCTCAACGTGCAATAGATTCTTTGGGGCAGAATCCGAATGGTTTTGATACTTCCCCACATGACCGATCAGACTCCCCGCCGAAATCGGGAATGGAGTTGTCAGGATATGCACAGCGTCCTTTTCGGCAGGCTCACTTTTGGCTTCAAGTTGCCCCTCCCAGACATAACCGAGCACTTCAGCAGGAGCCAACGGTGGAACAGCATTCCCGCTGACAATTTCCAACAGTTTCTGGTATTTGCCACGCGTCCCGTCGCTCCCGATCCTGACTTGCGTGCCGTGGGGCAAAATGGCTTTTGCAGCGCCTGACTGGCTCGCAGTAGCACGTACAACGAGACCTTTCTGAGGTGGATTCATCGGGTCTTTTGCAGCGGTACCAATGACGTAAGTGTTCGGTGTCGAACCGGCTGTCATCTCTCTCTTGAATACCCAGCCTGTTCCGGGCTGGAGGTCGGTATTAGCGGGCGTGACGCTGACCACCTTAAGCCAGCCGTTTTCTTCTTCACCCGTCTCGACGACCGTACCGCGGCTCAAAACCGTTAACACGGTTGCGTACCCTGACTTGCCACGCGGTTCCTGACGAACACGCAAACCCAGGATTTCGTCGTCAGCCGACGCTTTGACTTGCAACGTACCCCCACCCCAAAAGGGTGGTCGCGACAATGCTGGAGTTTCTTCGTAGTTCTTCCACTGCAACAAATGCATGTAAAGACTGAAAAAATTCAGGCTTGGACCAGCCGCTGGCGGCGAAGCGGGCGATCCAGCAGGAGCTGGGGGGGCTGGTTGCACCGGCGCTTCCAGTCGGTGTTTAACCAATACAAAACCGGTCGAAAATTCAGCCTCAGCCATACCATAGGCGGATTTCGGGTACGTGCTGTCAATGCGATAAGCGACTACTTCACCGTCAGCGATGCATTTAACTTCCGCCAAGTCAGGTACCAAACCCGAGGCCTCATCGAAATGAACACCACCATGCCAAAGGCCATTGGCCCCCAACGGATAGAACCCATCTTTGGCATTGGCTAAAGCCTTATAAAACTGCTGCGGATCCGTCGCTCCTGCTGCCCCTACTTTCAAGGGATACGACCATTTTTCTACTTTCTTGGTTGTCTCTGTCATTACCAAATACCTGAATTCTGATCCCTGGTGGCTTGGATTGCCGTCGATGTCTTACCCGGAAAAATTGAGCATGCGCTTCGGTTTGCGTTTGATCTTTTCCTCAGACGCATTCAACAACGCCTGATCCATCAAACTCCCCGCCTTATCCTTATCCGCCGCCCCCGGCAGCACCGGCGGCTTAATCCCAATCCCAGTCCCCGATCCCGCCGAGCCACCCGCATTGATCTTGATCACCGGCCCAACCACCGTCACCCCACCGCCATCAAGCTTGATAAAGCTCCCACCCCCAAGAATGGTCAGCTCCGTCCCCGCCTCAATAACGATCTTGTCCCCAGCCTTGAGGTGTATCTCTTTCCCCACACTGGTCAGCTGCGCAGTCCCCAGCTTCACATGCTGGTTCTGCCCAATCGTCAAATGATCATCCAGCTTCGCTTCAACCTTTCGCTCGGCAATCGTGGTGCGGTGTTCTTCAGCCTTCAGCTCGGTGTAGGTGTTCTTCACCACCGTGTCATGACGTTCATTGCCGACCCGAATCTTCTGGTCATGCTCAACGTTCTCATCCCAGTCACGCTGCGCATGAATGTAGATCTGCTCCGCACCTTTCTTGTCTTCAATGCGCAGCTCGTTGTACCCACCACCACCCGGCGAGCTAAGGGTTTTGAACACGCTGCGGGTCTTGTTCGCAGGCAAGGCGTACGGCACCGGGTTTTCCTTGTGGTACAGGCAGCCGGTCACCAGCGGTTGGTCGGGGTCGCCTTCGAGGAAGGTGACGAGGACTTCCATGCCGATGCGCGGGATGCTGATCGCACCGTAGCGGTCACCGGCCCAGGCGCTGGAGACGCGGAGCCAGCAGCTGGTTTTGTCGTCCGCGAGGCCTTCGCGGTCCCAGTGGAATTGCACCTTGATGCGGCCGTATTGGTCGCAGTGGATTTCTTCGCCTTTGGGGCCGGTGACCATGGCGGTCTGGCTGCCGAGCACGCGCGGTTTCGGGTGTTCGAGGGCCGGGCGGTAGAACACGTCCCACGGGGTGGCGAGGAAGGTGTTGCGGTAGCCCTGGTGGAAGTCGTCCTTGTTGTCGGTGGTGTCGCTGGTCACGCCTTCTTCGAGGACTTGCGGTTGCTTGCCTTCGTGGAAGATTTCGGTGAGCAGCCACAGGTCGTTCCACTCGCTGCGCGGGTGGTCGGACAGGGCCATGAAGTGGCCGCTGACCAGTTTGGTCTGGTCGCCGCGACCTTCGGCCTGACGGTAGTCGGCGCGATGGCGTTCGAGGGCGCGCTGGCTGAGGAACTTGCCGCGCGCGCGGTCGATGAAGCGGCCGGGGTAGTCGTAGTCTTCCAGATCCGGTTCGGTGCTCTCTCCATCGGGTTTGTACGCGGCCTCCATTTGCAGGCGTGGTTTTTCGAAGTCGTAGTCGCGGCGCGTGGTGCGAGTAGTGCGGGTTTCCAGGCGCAGTTTGAAGGCTTTGATCACCGGTTCGTCGGCAACCATGCCGCTGCCCTGCACGTACGCAGTCGGCTGGCCGAGGTCGGGGAATACGGTCTGGTCGTCGCCGAACACCAGCAGATGAGCTTTTTCGCTGTGCTGGAAGTGGTAGTGAATGCCCTCTTCTTCGCACAGGCGCTGGACGAAATGCAGGTCGGTTTCGTCGTACTGCACGCAGTAGTCGCGATCCGGGCACGGCTGGCTGAGCTGGAAGCTGTAGGCGTTGCTCTTGATGCCGTGTTCGTCGAGGATCAGCGCGATGATTTTCGGCGCCGACATCTGCTGATAAATACGCTGGTTGGTGCGGTGATGCAGGTATTGCAGTTGCGGCACCATCGACACTTTGTAGCGGGTCAGTCGCTTGCCGGCATCGCCCTGGGCGACGCGGTAGATCTGCCCGTGAATGCCCGAGCCCTGTGGGTCGAATGCGAGAAACGCCTGCTTGTGCAGCAGCTGTTCCAGATCCAGATCCGGGTTTTCGCTGACCAGTTCGAGGTCGAAGCGATACGGCTGGCTGATGCCTTCGGTGCCGGTGAACGACAGCACTTGCAGGTCGCCGACGTAGTCTTCGACCTTGAGGCTGAAGTGGGTTTCGTTAGCTGAGTTGAACATCGTGTGCTCCCTGTTCGAATGTCATCCGTTACGCCCGAAGTCGCAGACGTTGCAGCCAGGACGAAGTGGCGCCCAAGGCGTCACGCAGTTGTTGGGCAGTGATGGTGCGTTCTGCCGGGTTGAAGCTCAGCGCGGTTCGCAGCGCTTGCCAGCCTTGTTGGGGTAGATTTTTCGGTGCGTGCAGCTCGCGCTCCAGATGCTCGTCGCGGGCCTGGGTCGAGGGCAAGCGGCGGAACGGGTGTTTGCCGCTCGCCAGTTCATAGATCACGCAGGCCACGCCGTACACGTCCGCGCTGGCCGACAGTGGTTGGCCCTCAAGCAGTTCGGGGGCGGCGTAGCCCGGGGTCCAGGCGTTGAAGCGTTCACGGCTCAGGTGCGGCAGGCCGGGCAAGGTGCCCTGCTCTGCCTGACCGAGGCCGAAGTCGAACAGGCGCAAGCCGTCTTCGCTGAGCATGACGTTGCTCGGCTTCATGTCACCGTGCAGCACCCCGCGACCGTGGGCGTAGGCCAGCGTGTCGAGCAGCGGCAGGACGATGTCGCGCAGTTCTTTCCACGGCAGACCAAGGGGCCGCTCGCAGAGCAATTTGTCCAGGGTCAGGCCACGCATGTATTCCATGGTGATGAAGGCCCGCTGGCAGTCGGTGTCGACTTCAAAGGTGTGCGCACGCACGACGTTGTCGTGGCGCAGGCGCCGGGTCAGGGCGAACTCGCTGTAGAGCAAGGCACTGGCGTCCGGCGATTCGGCAAATTCTTCGCTGAGGATTTTCAGCGCAATGTAAGGGTCGGGATCGCCGAACTGTTCGTGCAGCAGATCCCGCGCCCGGTAAACGGCGCCCATGCCACCGGCCCCGAGCAAACGCTCGAGGTGGTAACGACCGGCGAGTACATCCGGCAGCGCACCGATGCTGGCCTTGGTCGGCGCCAGCAACGGTTCTGCCTGGTTGCCCTTGGCGAAGGCGAAATAGGTCAGGTTGTTGGCCTGCTCTTCGCTGATCAGCAGGTCATCGATGGGCGATTCGAGTTCACTCATTGGCGGATCACCACGGCAGTCAGGTTGTCACGCGCGGCGCCACGCAGGGCGCCGTCGAACAAACGTTCCAGCGCCACATGCGGCGCGCTCAGGCTGAGGGCATTGCCGAGGGCATCGCTGCTCAGGCCTTGATACAAACCATCGCTGCAAAGCAAAAACGCATCGCCCGGATAGACCTCAAGTTCCAGCACATCCAGGGTCAGTTGTTCGGCAGCACCGACGGCTCGGGTCAAGGCTTGAGCCGCCGGGTGTGCTGCCGCTTGTTCGACGCTCATTTGTTGCTTGTCGATCAATTGCTGTTGCAGCGAATGGTCCTTGGACAGCTGATACAAACGCTGCCCACGCCACATATAGCAACGGCTATCGCCAGCCCAGATGCAGGCCGCACGATTGCCTTCCACCAGCAGCGCGACGACGGTGCTGCCCATGATGCTGTCGTGACGCCCGGCGGTGACCGTCAACTCTTGCCCCAAACGCCGGTTCAGCCAGTGCAGGCACTGGCGAATGGCTTTGAGGCGTTCGTCGAAGTCCTCGTGTTGCGGCAGTTCAGCCAGACTGGCGACGATCAACTGGCTGGCGATGTCGCCGCCCTGATGACCGCCCATGCCGTCCGCGACCACCCACAGGCCATGCTGTGGCAGGTCGAGGAAGGCATCTTCGTTGCGCGCCCGCACCTTGCCCGGGTCGGTACGCGCCGCGCTGCGCCAGGCACTGGCCACCAGCATCAGAGCTGCACCGGCATACGGAAGGTGCGCAGCACGCCCATGTCGAACGGGTTCGGCGTGCCCTGGCTGGTCAGCAGGTAGTTGGCGCGCAGGCCACCCACATCGGCTTTCAATACCAGCACGTCGCGACCGGTCATGTACTCGGTCTGCATCAGGTCGAACAGACGGAACAGCGACCATGGGCCGGAGTTCTTCTCGATGCCGATCGGACGTCCGGCCATTTTGTCCATGACCAGACTGGTGCGGCCGTCTTCAGCGTCGGTCGGCCATTTGAACGACATCGGCAGAATCGGACCGTGGCGGTATTCCATGGTCTTGTCGCCGAACTTGAACTCGGAACGGCTCACGGCCGGGTCGAGGGTGTACGGCTCCAGTTTGAACTGCACGGTCGGTTCGGCCGGGTTGATCGAGAAGAAGCTCTGGCGAATCGTCAGGGCGGCGGCCATCTGATCAAGGTAAACCTTGGACACCGGCAGGCTGTGACCGTCAACGCTGCGCATGCGGTAGTTGCCCGGATCGCCGCTGACGAACGGACGCATGTAGTTGTCGAAGAAGCGGTCAACGATGCCTTGCGCCTTGAAGAACTCGCGGAAGTCGCTGATCGCCACGTCGCTGGTGCTGGTGGCGCTGAACGGATAACGCTTGCTGATGGTTTTGCCATACACGCTGTACAGCTCGTTCTGATAACGGCCGTTCAGGTATTGATAGGCATCGTTGAGCACCAGACGCCACGAGTCTTCGGCCAGCACGTTGAACCACACGCTCAGCGGACGCGGCAGACGACCAGAGGCATTGCGCAGGTTGGTCAGCGCATCGCGCTGGCCGCTCATGCGGGTTTTCGCCAGTTCGAAGGCGGCTTGTTCCGGCGTGCTCGAACGGGCCAGGCCGGCCAGTTGCAGCTGCAGGTCGTTGAGCGCGCTCAGCGCAGGGGTCAGGTCCGCCGCCGGGCCGTTGTTGTCATCGAGCAAACGGTGCAACGGTTCGAAGCGGCGTTGCAGCGACTTCTTCGCGGTGTCCGGCAGGTTCTTGGCGACCTTCAGCGCCGAGGCCTTGTCCGCCACGGCAGACGCCAGTTTGCCGACCTTGCCCAGCTTGCCTTTTTGGTCGGCCAGCGCATCGGCCGCATCACCGGCTTCCTCGACCGGATCAGCCGTCGCTTCGAAGCGGGTGTTCTCGCGCACTTCGGTGAGCAGCGCCAGCACCGGCGAGTTGGCCGAGGTCAGGCCCGCCAGTTGCTCGGCGCCTTCACCGGCGTCGCTGATCGGCGGCAATGCAACCTGGCCAACCGCTTCGCTCCAATAGTTGGCGTAGTCGCGGAAGTACAGTTGCTCCAGTTCGACCATCAGGCGACGCAAGTCCATGTCGCTGATGCCCGCGCCTTCGCCCAGCACCCAGTTGTCGCGCAGGATGTCGGTGACCAGCGCCGAGCCCTGCACCGAGAAGTACTGCTGATAACCGCTCTGGGTGTAGAAGCCCGGAATCACGTATTCAGTGCCGATGAACAACGAGCCTTGCGGGCCGAGGTGCTGGCTGAAACGGTAGTCCGGCAGGTTGCGCGCCTGCTCGCGGAGCATGCGGTACACCACGGTCGCCAGCGATTCGCTGCGCAGGACCTGACGCGCCTGCGTCACCAACTGATCGTTCAGCGGATAGATGAACGGCTGCTTGAGCAAACGATCAAGGTGCGCATTCAGACCGTTCTGCACTGCGGTGTTGCCGGTATAGCGCTGCGACCAGTCGGTGGCAATCCAGTCCTTGAGCCAGACCGCATCGCGGCGGTCTTTCATGTTCAGCATCAGGTACGCGCGCAGGCTGTTGAGCAAGCGATCGCGGTCCTTCATGTTGGCGCGAATCTGTCCTTCGAGCATGGTCGCTACCCGTGGCAGCAGTTGCGCTTCAAGCTCATGCTCGTAGGCTTGCTTGACCACCGGATTGACGTCTTCGCCCTGATACAGCCCACCGCGTTCGTGGTACGACACGTCGCCCTTTTTCGGGAACGCCTGGGTGGCGGCGTAACTGGTGTCGAGGGTTTTCAGCACGCCCATGGCGTCATCGCGTGGCGACAGCGCCGAACGTTGCTGGGTCCAGTTCTGCGCCAGCGTGCGCAGGTTTTCCAGGCGCTCATAGTTGGCCGAGAAACCACCGGCCCAGAGCATGCCGAACAGGGCCAGCGCCGCCAGTGCGCCGACGTACAGCGCACGTTGACCCCAATGGATGCGGCTGCGCTCGCGCTTGTCGAGACCGGCCAGATCGGCTTCGGGGAAAATAACTTGGCTGAACAGGTGATGAATGAACCGCGAACGGCCGCTGCGCAGGGTCGGCAGCACGCCGGCGTTCATGCCGAGGCTGGCGCCGATGCCGGCGGTGGTCGAATCCATTTCCTGGGTGAGGTGCGGCGCGCTGGTCAGGTAGAAACCGCGCAGTTGCGTAGCCCGCTGATAACGGTTGCCGGTGAACGCCATGTCGACGAACAGGCACAGGCGCTCGCCGATCTGCCCGAGTTGATGCGGGAAGTCGAGGATGCGGCCACGGCGCTGGGTATCGCGCTCGGAGTGCATGCGCATGATGACTTGGCTGTTGAGACGACGCAGCAGCTCTTCGAACTCGTTGCGCAGCACTGCCACGTCGGTGCCGACCTGATCCTTGCGGAAACTGGTACCGAGCACCTGATCGCTTTCTTCGCGGGTCAGTTGGTCGAAGAACTCGTCAAAGCCGAGCAGCTTGTCGGCCTTGCTCAACACCAGATACACCGGCACATCGACGTGCAGTTTCTGATGCACGTCTTGCAGACGCCCACGCACCTGACGCGCCAACGTATCGATGTCCTGCTCACTGCCGCCGAGCAGGGTTTCCACCGGGATGGTCACCAGCACGCCGTTCAATGGACGACCGCGGCGACGCTTGCGCAGCAGTTCCAGCAGGGTGGTCCAGGCGTTGCCGTCGACTTCGGCGTCGGGCTGGGTCATGTAGCGCCCGGCGGTGTCGATCAGCACGCCGTGATCGGCGAAATACCAGTCGCAGTGACGGGTGCCGAGGGTGTCGCGGGTCAGCTTGCGGTCGATCTTGTTGATCGGGAATTCCAGACCGGAAAAGTCCAGCAGGCTGGTCTTGCCGGAAGCCTGCGGACCGATCAGCAGGTACCACGGCAAGTCACTGCGCCAGCGCTCGCTGCGGCCGCGATACAGGCTCGAGGTCTTCAGGGTTTTCAGCGCGTCCTTGAAGCGCGCCTTCAACTCTTTCTGCTCTTCGTCGATCAGCTCTTCGCGGCGAATGCGGTCCTGGCCGTCTTCGTTGGCTTCCTCGGCTTTCTTGCGAATCCCGGCGCGCCAGCTGACGAAGACCATGGTCAGGCCCCAGATCAGGAACAGCACGGCGATGGTCAGCAGACGCGAGGTCGGGCTTTCCCAGAACTTGTAATCGTCAACCGCCAACAATGGACCGGCGAACCACACCAGCAGCGCCAGAAACAGCACCAGCAGCAAGGTCCAGACCCAGGTCTGGCGCAGGAAGGCGCCGACTTTCTTGAAAAACTTTTTCATCACACGTCCCTGTTTACGGCTGCGACTGCGGTTGCACCGCGGCCGGATCAAGCGGCTGATAAGGTTGCAGAACGGTGTCGCGCTGCTCGCCCAGGACCCAGGCGAAGCCCGAGTACATCACCACCAGGCAGACCAGCGTGAACAGCACCACCATCCACGCTGGCACGATACGCACCAGGTTGCGGCGCTGGTCGTTGAGGCCTTCCCAGTGCGGGGACAGCTCGCGCGGCACGTCGCCTCGCAACTGACGGATCTGTCGGTACAAGGCATCGCGGATGCCCTCGAGTTCGAGCATGCCGCGCGCCTGCACGCGGTACTTGCCCTCGAAACCGAGGGACAGGCACAGGTACATCAGTTCGAGCATCGGCAGGTGCTTGACCGGGTTTTTCGACAGCCGATCGAGCAGCTGGAAAAACTTCTCACCGCCAAAAGTTTCGTTGTGGAAGCTGCTGAGCAAACTCATCTGCGACCACTCGCTTTCGTTGCCCCACGGCGTGGTCACGACAGCTTCGTCGACCACGGTGCAAAGCACGTAACGCGCGGCCATCACCTGGCTGCTTTCGGCGCCGTTGTGCAGGGCGCGCACTTCGAACAGCTTGAGCCCGGCGGTCAGGCGCTCGTTGAGCGCGTACAGGTCTTCGCGGGTTTCGCTGTGTTTGAGGCGCACCACTTCCGAGAGCAGTTCCGACGACGCCGCGACCAGCGAGTTGAGGCTGATGTTGAATGCCTCGGCCGGACGCAGGCGCGCGGCGTAGATCATGCGTTCTTCCAGTTGCTCGAAACGCGGCGGCGCGGCGAAGTCGGTCAATGGACTCGACGCCGGTCCGTGGCCCTGGCGATCGAGCAGGACGGTTTTGTCGTCCTGGCTGTAATCCGTTTCCTTGATCATGTCGGTCAGTTCCTGATGGCCCAGAATTTCAGTTCAAGATTGGCGAATTCGCCGGACACGTGGAACGCGAAACCGCCGGAGCGCTCGAGTTGTGCCAGGTCTTCGGAACTGAGTTCGAGAATGAAATAGGTTTTGTTGGAGTGGAACGCGATCTGCCGCGGGGCCACCGGCAACGGTTTGACCTTGATGCCTGGCAGGTGCAGGTTGACCAGTTGGCGAATGCGCTCCACCGGGCCGACCTTGAGGTGCGCCGGCAGACGCTGGCGCAGTTCTTCGGAGTCGCAGTCGGCACTGGCTGCCAGCACGAACGACGCCGAGCCGAGCAGTTTGTGGTCGTGCAACGGCGAAACGATGATGCCGTACTGACGCGCTTGCAGGATCAGTTCGATGGCGTGCTGTTCGAGCACCATCGACAGCACCTGACGAATCGCTTCCATCAGTTTGCGGAAGCTGGCGCCCTGATCGGCATGGGAATAGCGGCTGTCCAGACGCGGGCGTTTGCTCTCGCCGGAGAAGGTCGCCAGATCGCCGAGCATGGTCAGCAGCGTGCGGTACAACTCCTCCGGATGGACCTGCTCCAGACCCAGGTAATGGCGCAGCAGCAGTTCGGTGCGGTTGATCAGTTGCAGCATCATGAAGTCGCCGACCTCGGCGCCGCCGACCTTGCCGTTGGAGCGAATCCGCTCGGCAATGGTGTCGCCACGGTGGCTGAGCATGCTGATGACTTCTTTCAGGCAAGACAGCAGATAGCTCGACGCGTGAGCCTGAATGTAGGTCGGCACGAAATCCGGATCGAGGCTGATCACGCCGTCGGGCGTCGTGTCGAGCACGTCGCAGATCTTCAGCTTCACGTAGGCCTGATCGCTCTGCTGCTCGCCGAGCAACAGTTTGAAGTCCGGGCGACCGCAGCTGACCTGACTGGCCGAATCGTCGCCAGCGTTGGAGTCGGCAACTTCGGCGTCGTACGCGGTGTAGCGCGCGAGCACGTCGGACTGCTCCGGGCGACGGGCCTCGATGTGGTTGCCGGTAACCAGCGGCAGTGCCAGATAGATCGGCGTGTTGCCGGTGTTCGGCGGCACGTCCAGCGCCAGCGGTTCGGTGTTGCCGCCGAGCTCGAACAGGCTGCCGTCCGGCAGGATCCCCGACGCTTCACTGATCACCAGTTTGCCCATGTTGAGGAACTGCAGGTCGATTTCCAGATTGAGAAAACCCCAGGTGTAGCCACCGAGCAATTGCGTGCGGGTTTTCATCTGGTGATCGTAATAGCGATCGTTGTGCTGGAAGTGCTGCGGACGCAGCAGCATGCCTTCCTGCCAAATGACTTTATGGGTATTCATGTTCAGTCATCCGCCTTGGCGAGCACTTGATGGGTGTTACGGATGCCGGTCTGGTCCAGCGTCAGATCGACTTCGGTGACTTCCAGCGGCGTGATCTGAACCGTGTGGCGCCATTGGGTGTCCGGCAAGTCGCGGTAAGCGGCGAGAACGCCAACATAAAGGCTGCCCTCTTCCACCTTGAGCTTCATCTCCACGGTTTCACCCGGGCGCAGCTCAAGTTCTTCGCTGGCCACCAGATCCGGGTTGAGGGATTCCTTGGCGCGTTCGTAGAGGCTGAAGAAATCAGCGTTCTCGAAAGTCACCGGGTGCTTGAGTTCGAACAGGCGCACGACGATCGGCGACGGCCGCCCGTTGAGGTCCGGGTTGAGCTGATCGCTGCCGGTGAGTTTCAGGTTGATCTTGGTCACTTTCGAGTACGGCGACAGCGACGAGCAACCGGCGAGCAGCACCAGCAGAGTGAGCGCAGTCAGCGTCTGGAAAAAAGCGGTCGAGCGGCGAGACATGCGCATCATCCTTGGTGGTCGGTGTGAAGGGTGGAAATCAGGCGGATCTGTTCTTCGTAGGCTTGAGCAAAGTCGCGGGCCAGCAGGCGCTCGCTCCAGTCATCGTCCTGACGCAGCGCCTGGTGATAACGACCGAACGCTCTCCAGCGCCCGCCCGACGTGGCGATCAGTGGCTTGTTGTCGCGTTCGAAACGCAGGGTCAGCTGCTCCGGCGAGAAGTGCTCCAGCGTGCCGCGCACAGCGGCGCGGCTGGCGGTGAGCAAGGCCACTTGATGCGCCTGCAAATCACGGAACGCACGGGAGATCGCCTGTTCGGCCGGCAGATGCCCGGGCTTGCTCGGCTGCAACAGAATCTCCAGCGCTTCGCTCGGGTCAACGGCGAATTTCAGCGGGTTCTTGTTGGTGCCTTGCACGGTGGTCTGGGCCAGACGCAATTCGTTTTTCAGCTCCGAGCGGGTGCGCAGGCTCTGCTGCAAACCGCCGACGCTCTGGCGCAACAGGCGCGCCGCATTGATCGCCATGGCCTCGCGTTCGTCGTGGCTGAGGCCTTTGACGTCGACACCCAGCGCAGCGCCGAAATGCTCCCAGAAACCGTCGGTCTGACGCTCGACGGCTTTCGGGGCCGGAGCGGGCTCGGGTTCGACCGGCGCGGCAATCAGCTCCGGAACCAGCAGGCTTTCCATGTCGATGCGCGCGTAGTCGGCACGCTGACGCGAATCTTCCGGTTTGGCCGTGGGCGCCAGCAGCTCGTCGATTTCCGAGTACACGCGCTCTTGCTGTTCAAGCGCATTGAGCGGATCGAGGTCGAGGAACGCGTCGTCCGGAATGATGCTGCCGGCAGCGCGCGGACGGCCGACTTCACCGTCGAAGGTCGCCGGGTCGCGCACCAGTCGCGCACGAATCTCGAAGTCGCCGAGAATGTAGGTGCTGCCGTGCTCGATGCGCACCGGCTCGCCCTTGTGCAGGCGCGCGTGGCTGCTGCCGTCCTGGACACCGTTACTGCTGGTGTCGGTCAGGAAAAACGAGCCATCGCGGTAGCTGACAATCGCGTGGTGATTGGACAGGTGACGCTTGCGGTCAGGGATGATCCAGTCGCAGTCCTCGCCTCGCCCGATCACGCCGCCGGCCTGTTTGAAGGTCCGCTGGCACAATTCGGTGGGCACGAACTGCTTGGTGTTCAGCATTTCGAAAACCAATTCCATGTTTGATGCTCCTTGCGGTCACTTGCCGCGATTGACCGCTTGCGGATCACCCAACGGGCGATAGTCGTTGTCGTTGAATTTGTAATTGCCGCTACAGCCGCCAAGGCCGCATAGAACGACGAGGGTCAGCAGGACAGCGTGCCAGTGACGAACAGACATCAGAGGGTCTCCAGGTGTAGACAAAGCACAAAGCGCCGGCCCTTGCGGGCGGCGCTGAAATTGGTTTTTCGGGACAGATCGATGCGTTTTTGCCTAGCCATCGAAATCCCCCAGATTGATGTTCAGACGACCGAGCCGATACAGCAGCGTGCGCCGCGGCAGCCCCAGTTCGCGGGCGGCGAGAGTCTGGTTGCCGTCGTTCTTGCGCAAGCAATCGAGCAGCAAGGTGCGCTCGACCTGCTCCAGGCGTTCGCGCAGATTCAGGTGGCTGTTGTCCTCGAGGACCGGCTCCATGCGCAGGGCAAAATGCTCGGCGAGCAGTTCGCCGCCTTCGCACAGCAGCACGGCACGTTCGACCAGCGCCTTGAGTTCGCGCACGTTGCCGGGGAAGGTGTAACCCGACAGGTGCTCCAGCGCCGCGCTCGACCAGCGCACCGGATCGCGCTGCAGATAGGCACAGGTTTTTTCCGCGAAGTGTTGCGCCAGTTCGAGGATGTCGCCCTCGCGCTGACGCAGGGCCGGCAACTCGATCGGAAATTGCGCGAGGCGGTAATACAGGTCCTCGCGGAACTTGCCTTCGCCGACCAGCGCCGCCAGATCGCGGTGCGTTGCGGCGATGATGCGCACGTCGATCTTGTGCGTGTCGTTGGAACCCAGCGGACGAATCTCGCCTTCCTGCAACACGCGCAGAATCTTCGCCTGCAACGACAGCGGCATGTCGCCGATCTCGTCGAGCAGCAGCGTGCCGCCGTTGGCCGCATCGAACAGACCGGCGCGGTCGCGATCGGCACCGGTGAAGGCACCTTTGCGATAGCCGAACAGCTCGCTTTCAAGGAGGTTTTCCGGCACCGCCGCGCAGTTCTGCACGATGAACGCCTGGGAACGGCGCGGGCCACAATCGTGAATCGCTCGCGCAACCACTTCCTTGCCGGTGCCGGTTTCGCCGCGCAGCAACACGGTGTACGGGCTGTGCAGGACTTTGCTGATCAGCGAATGGGTCTGGCGCATCGCCGCGCTTTTGCCGATCAGACCGTAGCCGCTGATGCTCGGCACGCTGCGCACCGCCGTGGCCGATTCCGCCGATGGCTGACGCAGGCGTTGCAGCAAATGCAACTGGCCGAGCACGAACGAACCGAGCTGACCGAGGGAATCGGCAAAGCCCTGCAAGTCGGTGCGGCGACGGCTGGCGCAGAGCAACAAGCCTTCGACCGCTTTGTGGCTGTTGACCAGCGGCACGCACAGCAAGGACTGCCACGCGCTGGTCGTCACGGGCAGAAAACTGGTCTCGTGCAAGCTGCCGCTCAAATCGTCGAGGCATACCACGCGGTTCTGGCACAACGCGAATTGCAGCAGTTGTTCACCGTTGTAATCGGCCGGCAGGCTCGCTGCCTGGCGCGGTTGTAGCGCCCCGTCGAGGCATTCGGCGTTCATCCCCAGGCAGGTGTGGGTGGCGTCGAGCAGGTACAGCTGCGTCAGTTCGCAACCGCTCAGCTCGGCCAGCCCGCGCACGAAGTCACCCAGCAGCGCAGCACCGTCCGCCGCCCGCGACAGACTGGCGAACTGCGCCAGCAACGCTTCGGCGTAGACCAGTGGCTGCGACACTCGAGTGAACATCACACCCACCTCAGGCGAACTCGCACGTCACGCTGGCGTCGCCGTCGAGCGTGGCGTGCACGCGCTTGAGGCTTTCACCCGTGGCCATCGCATCGAGCAGACGATCGGCCACCAGCGGCAATACGTGCTGATCGAGCAAATGGTCGATCAGGCGCGCGCCGCTTTCGCTTTGCGTGCAGCGCTCGGACAGGTGATCGACGAGGTTCTGGCACCAAGTGAAATCCAGCTGACGACGATTCAGGCGCTCGCCCAGACGACCGAGCTTGATCTCGATCAGCTCGCGCAGCACCGGGCCGCCGACCGGGTAGTACGGCACCACTTTCATCCGCGCCAGCAGCGCCGGCTTGAAGTGTTTGCTGAGCACCGGGCGAATGGTTTCTTCGAGGACTTCGGCGGTTGGCCGCGCACCGTTTTCACAGAGGTCGCTGATCTTGTCGCTGCCCAGGTTCGAAGTCATCAGGATCAGCGTGTTGCGGAAATCGATCTCACGCCCTTCGCCGTCGTTGGCCACGCCTTTGTCGAAGATCTGGTAGAACAGGTTGAGCACGTCCGGGTCAGCCTTTTCGACTTCATCGAGCAGCACCACCGAATACGGTTTCTGCCGCACCGCTTCGGTGAGCATGCCGCCCTCGCCGTAACCGACGTAGCCCGGTGGCGCGCCGATCAGGCGCGAAACGGTGTGCTTCTCCTGAAATTCGGACATGTTGATGGTGGTGATGAAACGGTCGCCGCCATACAGCAGGTCAGCCAGGGCCAGCGCGGTTTCGGTCTTGCCGACGCCGCTCGGGCCGACCAGCAGGAACACGCCGACCGGTGCGTCAGGCTTGTTCAGGCCGGCAGCGGTGGCGCGCATCGAGCGATCCAGCGCGTGCACGGCTTGTTCCTGACCACGAATGCGCGTGCGCAAATCGGTGGCGAAACTGGCGACCTTGGCGTTGTGTTCGCGGGCCAGTTGCGCCAACGGCACGCCGGTCCAGGCGCTGATCACTTCGGCAACCAGACGCGGGCATACTTCGAAGCTGACCAGACGCTCTTTGACTTGTGCAGCGGTCAACGCCGTGTGGGTTTCGTGCAGCTGCGCTTCCAGCGCTTCGACGCTTTGGCCTTCTTCGACTTCGGCAGCGTGGGTTTCGATCACCGTGCCTTCAGCGTCCTCCTCAACGCTGACCGTCGGCTCGACAGCCGCAGCTTCGCGGGCCTTGGCCAGTTGCTGACGCAATTCAAGCAGGCGCTCGGCCAATGCTTTCTGCTCGGTCCAAAGGGTTTCCAGCGCGACCATCTCGCTTTCGGCTTCGTCCAGACGCGCTTCCAGTGCCTCCAGCGCTTCGTGGTCGATCAGCAGACCGGCCTCGGCATCGCGGCGCAGGGCCTGGCGCTGACGGCCACCTTCCGCCAGTTCGCCACGCAGACGCTCAAGGCTTTCCGGGGCGGCGGCGAGGCTGATGCGCACGCGCGCGCACGCGGTGTCGAGCACGTCGACGGCTTTGTCCGGCAGTTGCCGTCCAGCCAGATAACGCGCGGACAATTCGGCCGCAGAAACCACTGCGTCATCACGCAGGTAGATGCCGTGGCTCTTCTCGTAGACCTGAGCCAGGCCACGCAGAATGGTCACTGCTTCGCTGACGGTCGGTTCGTGCAATTGCACGGGCTGGAAACGACGGGCCAGTGCCGGGTCCTTCTCGAAGTATTTCTTGTACTCGGCCCAAGTGGTCGCGGCGATCGTGCGCAATTCGCCACGGGCCAGTGCCGGTTTCAGCAGGTTGGCTGCGTCGGAGCCACCGGCATTGCCGCCGGCACCGATCAGCGTATGAGCTTCATCGATGAACAGAATGATCGGCTTCGGCGAGGCTTTGACTTCGTCGATCACGCCTTTCAAACGACGCTCGAATTCGCCTTTGACGCTGGCGCCGGCTTGCAACAGGCCCATGTCCAGCGAGAGCAATTCAACGCCTTTGAGCACCTGCGGCACTTCACCGGCGGCGATACGCGAGGCCAGACCTTCGACGATGGCGGTTTTACCGACACCGGCCTCACCGACCACGATCGGGTTGTTCTTGCGGCGACGGGCGAGGATGTCGACCATCTGGCGGATCGCGCCGTCACGGCACAGCACCGGGTCGAGTTTGCCGTCGCGGGCCTGCTGAGTCAGGTTGTGCGTGAAGCGCTGCAACAGCGATTCGCCTTGTGCGGCAGGTTTGCCATTGGCCGCCGGTTGTTCCTGTTGCGACAGGGCAAATTCCTTCAGGCGATCGATGTTCAGCTTGGCGAGCAGCGGCTGATAACGGCTGCCCGCGTAGCGCATCGGGTTGCGCAGCAAAGCCAGAATCAGTGCGGCATCTTCGACCTGGGTCTGGCCCAGTTCAAGGTTGGCCACCAGCAGTGCGTCTTGCAGCCACTGCACCAGTTCCGGAGCGAACACCGGGTTGCGCGAAGCGCTGTGCTCGACCCGCGATTGCAGCGCGGCGCTCAGCTCACCGGCATCGACGTCGGCATCCTGCAAGGCGCGCGACAACAAGCCGTTCTGACGTTCCAGCAAGCCCAGCAGCAGGTCTTCGACGAGAATCTTGCTGCCGCCCCGGGCCACGCAACGCTCGGCCGAACGCTCCAGATCACGACGGGTTTCGGCGTCCAGCGCCTGGATGAGTTGTTGCAGGTCTACGTTGATCATGGCTCACGTCCTTAATGAATTTTGCTGCCCAGGGTCACCACGCCGTCCGCTTTCTCGCGGCCCAGCCAACTGGTCCAGCCGAGGCGACAGGCGTTCTGCTCACCGATGCGCAGTTCGCGGATTTCTTCCTGGCGCAGGACCAGGCGAATGTCGTAATCGAGCGGGTCACGCAGGGTGAACCGCACCAGCGCGCAGAGCGGCTGGTAACCGAAACCGATCGGCAGGAATTCGTGGAAGCGCTGCCAGTCGAGTTCGGTGATGTGAATGCGGAATTTGCCGCTGCGGTCGCGCACGTGTTCGCCGAGCACCAGGTCTTCGCCGAGCACGCTGTTGGCGCGGCCCAAACGATTGCGCTGCTCGTCGAGAATTTCCACGCGACGCTCGATGCACTGCTCGATGACCAGGTCTTCGTGCTTGAAGTAGTAACGCAGCACGGCTTCGATCAGCGCCGCCGAGTGCGCCCGCAGACTGAGCAGGCCGAGGTACGGCAGCAGGCGTTTCCAGTTCAGTTCCTTGGCCTTGCGGATTTCGTCGCCGCCCAGGCCGATCAGCGCGAACAACTGCGCCGAGAACGGATCGACCGCGCCGCTCTGAAAGCTTGCGCGGTAGCGGTACTTGCGCCAGATCGGCAGCATCAGCCGTTGCAGGCGATGGTGGAACAGGTCGAGGAAATTGCGTGTCGGGTTGCCGTCCTCGCTGTCGCCCAGCGCCTGCTCGCCGTAGAACGCCGGCAGCGGCGAACCGGAGCCGACCAGGCCGATCAGGTTGAAGCGCATGCGTGCGCGCATCTTGCCGTGCTCTTCGAAGAACTCGACGCGATCGACGTCGCTGCGCGGAAAGCCCAGGCTCGGGTTGGCCTGGAACTCGACCTGATCGTACAGATCGTCTTCGCTCAGGTGCGGGTGGGCCTCGCGCAGCCGGTCGATCACCAGCAGCACGGCCTGAAACAGCGAGTACTCGCGTATTACCTTGGTCAGCCCGCTTAGAGCAGGGGCTGCAGGCCCATACGTGGTGTCCATTGGTACACCTCTCCCTGTGTGCTTTTTACCCGCAGCTCATGGAATGAATTGAGACTGGCGTAAAGCGCGAAAAACTCGTTGAGAACCGAAGCGAAAACGAACAGGTCGCCTTCGCCGATATAGCCTTCCGGGTCGATGGTCAGTTCGGTGCGCAAGCCGCGCACCGGCAGGCCGCGATGCAAGCGGTCGACGTGGTGATGTTTGATGTGCTTGAGGCCGCCGAGCAGGCGTTTGCTGACCTTCTCTGCGTGCTGGTCGTAGTAGCGCGGCAAGTCGTAGGTTTCCAGAATCACCTTCAACGCATTGACGTCGGCCAGCGACAGATAGTTAAGCGACATGTTGCTGATCAGCTTCCACAGGAAGTCGCGATTCAGTGGCGGCGCGAAACTCGGGGTGGCCGGGGTGATGTTGCGGAAACTCAAGAACTCCGGCGTCTCTTCGCAGGCCATGCAGATGTCGCCGAGCTTGAGCTTTTTCGGCAGGTTCTGGTTGGTGCACATCAGCTCGATCGACAGGGTTTCGTGGGCTTCGGTGTGGCGGATGCCGAAGCTCAGGTAGGTGTCGAGGCCGTCGTGCAGCAAGGACGAACGCTGGCGGATGCTGTAATGCGGGCGGCTGTTGGGCACGTCGAAACTCGGGTCGTGCTCGAAGGATTCGAACGGCACGTACTCCTGATAACCGAGGCCGCCGGGCTTCCAGCCGGTCACGGTTTCCACCGAAAACACACCGCAGTTTTCCAGATCGTATTCCGCCGGAAGCAGCAGGTATTCGTCCTGCTTGCCGTCGAGGCGGATCGGCAGTGCGTCGTGGGCAAACAGGTTGGCAATCGGCGTGCAGAACAGCTTGACGTTATCCAGCGTCGGACGCATGCGCATGATGCCGCTTTTGCGAATATCGAAACGCAATTCGAGGCCGCGCATCTGCTTGAGCGTGTCTTCCGGCAGCGCCTTGAGGATGTCCAGACCGTTAACGTCGACGAAAAGGAATTTGTCCTGGAAGGCGAAGTATTCCTGCAGGTAGCGATAGCCACGGAAGGTGTTCAGCGGATACGGAATCAACGCTTCTTCTTCGGCAAAGCCCACCGGTTTCACGCGGTCGCCGGGAATCTTGAACGCCATCGGTTTGCCGCTGACGCCATCGATCGGCTTGCCGGCGCCGTCGAGCGGGATCAGTTCGATGCCGTCGAGGTTGCGCAGCAGGCTCAGGTACAGCATCTGGCTGATGTAGCGCTCACCGGCAAAGTGCAGGCGCAGTTTGCTCAGCTCCAGCTCACCGAGATGGCCGTCGGCACTCATCTCCAGGCGCAGGCTGAGCAGCGAGCCATCGCCCTTCACCGAGTAGTTCAGCGCGGCCAGATCCAGCGGCAGCACTTCAGTTGGGTAGCAGGTGCGGAAACGGCAGCGCACGTCTTCGATCGGCTTGCTCTCGATCGGCGTATCGCGCTCAACCAGCAGCGCCGGCCCGGAACGCTTGAGCGGGTCGAACTGCAAAATGCTGAACGCCGGCAGCGGGCGCATGTAATTCGGCCACAGCAGCTGCATCAGCGAATGGCTGAGCTCCGGCAACTCGTCATCGAGCTTCTGGCGCAGGCGCCCGGTCAGGAACGCAAAGCCTTCGAGCAACCGCTCCACATCCGGATCCCGCCCGGCCTGCCCCAGATACGGCGCCAGCGCCGGACTACGCTCGGCGAAACGGCGACCGAGTTGGCGCAGTGCGGTGAGTTCGCTTTGGTAGTAGTGGTTAAAGGACACGGGGTACCTGCCTGGTAATGGAGCTCATGGAAATACCGACCTGTGGATTACGTTCGACGCCCGACTTGGTCATTGGATGGCACCTGCAGGCCGACTTGGCTGAATGCGACCTGTGATGTTTCGCAAAGCCCAGCGCAACTCGATGACTTGAGTGGTGAGGATCGCCAGCAACGTGACGCAACCTTGGGCCACGCCGTAGAACAGGGCTCTTAAAGGGTTGTCGGGTAGCATCCAGAGCAGGATGAAGCCCACCATCAGAAAAAGGATGACCAGCTTGGCAACCAGATTTGGAGTCAGCGCAACGATCAGATTGACGCTCAGAAAAATGTAAAACAGTGCGTAAGTCGCAATGCCGATGGCGACGCCATGGGAGGTAAATCCGCCGTTAAAAAGCTTGTAAGCATGCACAACCGCGTAATTCAAAAATGCATAAGCCACGCATCCGAGGGCGTGGGTTGATGAACATAGGGCGAGACGGACGTAGCTGTTCATACTGCTATCAGTTTTCCAGAATCTCGTAGGGTGTATTACTGATGAAAATATTCAGCCAGCTTTCTTCCCATTGCGGCATGGAAATTACAAAAGCCTTATCTTTCTTTTCGAAGGCGATCCAAGTAATTCCAACCTCAGCATCATCTTCAAATGTACGCATGTCCAATGACTGAGTATCATACAGCGGGGTTCGATATACCTTTCCTGGCTCTTTTGAATCGATAACTCTCAAATACGCCATACCACCAAGCATGAAAATCCTGCCGACACGTACATTCTCAATTGTGTAGCGGCCCGAGGGACTAGCTGTAGTTGTACTTGCAGGATAGCCCAGCATTGCGTTCAAGCAATAAACGAGCAATGCAATAAACACCAAGAGCAAACTGATAGGCACTAGCCATTTCTTTTTAAGCGTAGTCATTTTTTCGCCACACCCAGTTCGACAGCGGATTGTACATGAGTAAAAATGCGCATCATTTATTCCAAACATTAATAACTGTCGCGGGAACGTTTTGATATTGAACATCAGACAGAACCTGGAAATCACCGCCTTTTTTAAATTCCATCCGATATTTTACAAAGTGAGAATTTGTAATATAGAAATAACGCGAGCTCTCTATTTCCCTAAACATCGCCTGAGAATCTTCCGCACTGATATAGGGGTTTGAAGCGATGTCTGACTTCATCTGCGCTGCACCGGCATTTGCGGTGGCCGCATAGGCAGGGTTGGCTATACCATCAAAGTTCCAGAACCCCAATGGCTGACTGAAATTGTCATCCGGTGAGTCATTGAAGTCATACGCGTCCTCAGCATAAAACCCAATTCGCTCCACAAACAGCTGAATGCTATCTACGGAAATCACCAGTTTTCCTTCTGGAAATACGCGGACATTAAAGTTTGCCAGCGCAGCTCGCAACTCATCAGTTTTCTCTATCAGGCCAAATTTAACTGCTCGATTATTACTGTATCCAAACTCTTCAACCTTCCTAGCGCTCGCAAACTTAAAAGGATAGACACCCGGCGCCGAGCCAAGATACTTATCTTTAATCTTCTTGCTTATATTATTACGACCTGCAGTATTATCCCAAGCAGACTTGAGCTCTTCAATGACAGCTTTCGCAGGTTCAAACTGCATCAACCAGTCCATTTTTACGATAGTGTCATTCACGTAGGCGATGTCAGCAAGAGCAATATGGTCTTTGACCTCTTTACTCATCGCACCATCGGCGGTTGGCCATGGCGCGCCATCAAACCAGTGGCGCATAAGCTTCGCAGCAACTGGCCATTTCATCTTATCCATCGCATCAGGTATGTCTGTGATTTTGAATTGACGGACAGCTGCAGACTTACCAGTTTGGTTACTGGCCGGCGTCAGACTTGATGCTATTTTCGTATCCGCCATAACAAAATCCTTTTATCCAATTACGACTTCAGATTGCTGTTCAATAGTCAACTCATAGGACTCCGCTATAGAGGACGAGATTTTTTGCGTCTTCCCGTCGGCTCCCGTGACCCCACTGATAACTTTCCCCGAGGCTGTTTTGAAGCTGTATGCCACTCCCGCCAGTGGCTTCCCAGAGTCCTGACAATTGATGACGTAGTGCTCGTTAAACGGCCATTTGATCTCCACCGGCAACGGCGGCACAAACGGCGCCGGCGTATGCGAATTACCAATAATCACCGTCCCGGAACCAGCCGTGACCTTGTTGCCATGGGTCCCCACCGAATCAACCGTCGCAGCAGGTTTGCCGTTGATCAACACAGTGGTCGCCAAACCGCCGGACATCGCACCACCACACGCCGAGGCATCGCCTTGGCGGGCGGCCGCGAGGCCGTCGAAGAACACGTCGCCGGAACCGGCGGCGATCGGGTTGGTGCCGTGGCCGGGGAGCGGGCAAGCGGTGGGGTCGGATACGCGTGCTGCGGGTTTGCCAGACATCGGGGATCTCCTTAGGTGACCTTGACTTGACCGCTGCCATCCAGGCGCGCGGAAAAACTGACCTGACGCTTGAACCCTTCAACTTCCAGCAGACCTTCGATACTGAAGGCCAGGCGCAGTTGATCGTGGTCACGCGGCAGGGAAATGACACGCACATTGCTCAGGCGCGGCTCGTAGGCTTCGATGAAGCTTTCGATGGCCAGGCGGGCCTGACTCAGCGAGTCGTGCAGGCTCAGACGCATGTCATTGAGATCGGGCAACCCGTAGTCGGCCAGCGTTTGCACGCTGCCGGCCCGGGTGCTGAGCATTTTGGCCAGATGGGCAGCCACCGACGCCATGGCAGAAACCTCGAGGCTCTTGCCATTGCGTAGTTGTGCGTCGCCGTTGAGGCGTTCGAACAGGCTGCCGTATCCGTCCATGAGTCGCTCTTACTCTTTGTCCAGCTTGCCAACCAGCGACAGGGTGAAATCGGCACCCATGTACTTGAAGTGCGGACGCACGTTCAAGCTCACGCGGTACCAGCCCGGCTCGCCTTCAACGTCGCTGACGATCACCTGCGCAGCGCGCAGCGGACGACGGCCACGCACTTCGGCGCTCGGGTTTTCCTGGTCGGCGACGTACTGACGGATCCACTTGTTCAGTTCCAGCTCGAGGTCGGTACGTTCTTTCCACGAACCGAGTTGCTCGCGCTGCAGCACTTTCAAGTAGTGAGCCAGGCGGTTGACGATCATCATGTACGGCAGTTGGGTGCCGAGCTTGTAGTTCAGCTCTGCCGCCTTGCCTTCTGCGCTGATGCCGAAGAACTTCGGCTTCTGCACCGAGCTTGCGGAGAAGAACGCCGCGTTGTCGGAGCCTTTGCGCATGGTCAGGGAAATGAAGCCTTCCTCGGCCAGTTCGTATTCACGACGGTCGGAAACCAATACTTCGGTAGGAATCTTGGTTTCGATTTCGCCCATGCTTTCGAAGTGGTGCAACGGCAGGTCTTCAACCGCGCCACCGCTCTGTGGGCCGATGATGTTCGGGCACCAGCGGAATTTGGCGAAGCTGTCGGTCAGCTTGGTGCCGAACGCGTACGCGGTGTTGCCCCACAGGTAGTGCTCGTGGCTGTTGGCAACGGTTTCCTTGTAGACGAACGATTTGACCGGGTTTTCTTCCGGATCGTACGGGTTGCGCAGCAGGAAACGCGGCACGGTCAGGCCAACGTAGCGGGAGTCTTCCGAGGTACGGAAGCTCTGCCATTTGGCGAATTGCGGGCCTTCGAAGTGGTCTTTCAGATCTTTCAGATCCGGCAGGCCGGTGAAGCTTTCCAGGCCGAAGAATTTCGGGCCGGCGGCAGCGATGAACGGCGCGTGAGACATGCACGAAACGCTGGCCACGTACTGCATCAGCTTGACGTCTGGCGAGCTTGGCGACATGTAGTAGTTGGCGATGATCGCGCCCACAGGCTGACCACCGAACTGGCCGTATTCAGCGGTGTAGATGTGCTTGTACAGGCCCGACTGCATGACTTCCGGCGAATCTTCGAAATCGTCCAGCAGGTCTTCTTTGGAGACGTTGAGGATTTCGATCTTGATGTTTTCGCGGAAGTTGGTGCGGTCGACCAGCAACTGCAGGCCACGCCACGACGATTCCAGCGCCTGGAAATCCGGGTGGTGCAAGATTTCGTCCATCTGACGGCTGAGCTTGGCATCGATCTCGGCGATCATGCGGTCAACCATGGCCTTCTTGACCGGCTCACCGTTGTTCTGCGGCTTGAGCAGTTCTTCGATAAACGCCGACACGCCACGCTTGGCGATGTCATAGGCTTCGTCGTCCGGAGTCAGACGGGTTTCGGCGATGATGCTGTCGAGAATGCTGTATTCGCCGCTGGCGGCGCTCTTCTCTTGTGCTGCGCTAGTGCTCATTGTGTTGGCTTCCTTGGCAAGAGTCTCAGGCGTCCGGGGCTGCGGCGTTCAGGCCCAGCTCACCGAGTACGCGACCACGGGATTCGTCGTCGGCGAGCACGCCTTCGATCGCTTTACGGAACGCAGGCGCGTTACCCAGCGGGCCTTTGAGGGCCACCAGCGCATCGCGCAGTTCCATCAGTTTTTTCAGCTCAGGCACTTGCTCGACCAGGCTGGCCGGGTTGAAGTCCTTCATCGAATTGACGCGCAGTTGCACAGCCAGCTCGTCGGCCTCGCCATCTTCCTGCAGACGGTTCGGCACGCTCAGCGTCAGACCCAGTTCTTGCTTGGCCAACACTTCATCGAAGGTCATCTTGTCGATGCTGATCGGCTTGCGATCTTCGATTTTGCGATCGTCCTTGCGGTGGGTGTAGTCACCGATTGCCAGCAGTTTCAGCGGCAGTTCAATCTCTTCCTGAGCACCGCCGGTGGCGGGTTTGAAGGTGACGTTGATGCGTTCCTTGGGGGCTACCGAGCCTTCTTTGGCCATGGCTTTTCTCCTTGCGGTTGTGGCCCTGGGGCCTATTCGAGTACCACTTCGAGGTCGAGGTGGCACAGCCTGCGATAAATCTCTTCCTTGCGTTCACGTACGGCATGGTTCTGCGGCAACAACTCGCAGCAACTGTGCAGCAGGTGCAGCACTTCCAATGCAAGATCGGGCTCCCAGGCGTGCAGGCCTGAGTCCTGTAATGTCTGATCGAGGGTTTCGAGCTGGTTCTTGGCCAGTTCATATTTCTTGGCCATGAAGCACAGCCGCGCGAGGGCGAACTGCCAAAAAAACCGTTCGCGCCCGCCATGGGCCGATTGCAGACCCTGCTTGAGAATCTGCACGGCCGGCTTGAGGCCTTCCTTGCGCAGCAGTGGCAGGACTTCCTCGAGCGCTTTCTCCCAGGCGGGCTGGGTTTCGACGTTTTCGCTCTCGACCTTGCGCGGCGCACTGGCGCTTTGCAGGTGCGGCATGACGTTGGCGGCGATCCACGCGCGAGTAGACGGATCGGCGAACGGCGCGCCGTCATGGAAGCGCAACTCGACAATGCCCGGCAGCCGTTGAACCAAAAGCGCGAAGTGGATTTCCACTTCGCGCATGGCCAATTCGGCGTTGAGGTTCTGGAGACATTCCCAGACCATCCTCTGGCCATCGAACCAGAACGGCGCCTTCGCCAGGCTCGCCTCCAGTTCCACCAGCAGGTCGGCGTATTTGCCCTGATCGAAACGGTCCTGATAGAGCTTGAGTTTTTCCAGCGGCAGACCGCGCAATACGGTGATCTGCTCGGCGTTGCGCTCGGGCACCGCGTCGATGGTCATCCACAGCAAGGTGCGGTTGAGGCGCAACGCGCGCAGGTCGGTGGCTTTCTGTTTCAGCCACCAGGCGCACAACGGCCGGGCGCTTTCCTGTTGAGCGCGCAGGGCTTTGTGCGCATCGCGCTCGTTGTCGATCGGCGCGCCGGGAGTGAGCAGCTGGGTCGCGGCCTGTTTGACCTGCGCTACCGCCGCGCCGACCACGCCGGGGGCCGGCTGGTTGTCGGCAGCGCGCTGGATCATGGTTTTCAGGCGACGGGAGATCGGCAGCAACAGCGGCGCGTCATCGCCCAGATGTTCAGTGCAGGCGGCCTCGAGACCGGCCAGGTGCTCGGAGAGCTGCCGGAACATCGGCAACTGCTCTTTGATCGCAATGTTTTCGGTAATGACCTGCTCGAGACGCGGCACCAGCCAGCCAATGGCGGCGGCACGAGTGCGCGGTTTCAGCGGGTGGACGTCGGCCCAGTTGTTTTCCGACAAATGGTGCAGCAGACCGAGGCCGGCCAGCAGGCCGGGGAAGGATTCACGCTGGTACAACGACCAGGTCAGCCAGGCGCCGACACGCAAATCCTTGGATTGGGTACGCAGCAGGTTTTCGCTGTTTTCACGGATTTTCAGCCAGTCGATCTGCCCGCTTTCGTGCATCGACGAGGCTTTGGCCAGCTCGCTTTCCAGCGCCTCGAATTCGCTCGAGAAACGAACGTCTTCGCCCGCGAAATTCTCTTTTGAAACAGAGACTTTTGCGAGTTCGAGGTAATGGGCGGAAAGTTTGCTTGAGTAGGACATCCATGGCCTTTATTAAGGATTACAGTCGTGCGGGCAAATAGAGTGTCAGCCACGCGGGACAGTATCGAAGAGCAGTTCAGCGACTCATCCAATTGAGATGTGCTCTTTCAAGTGGGCGCATCGTAATCACAATGATGGCCACTAGCAAGCATCTGATTAAACAACAAGACGAAGTGTTCTTTGTTTGTTGTAGGAGGTTTCCTTATATCCTGTCAGGGTATCCCCGATACCCCCTTCGCTTGTGCATCGTCGCAACACCGGCCTGAAAACCGCGATCCAGAGCGTCCGTTTTCAAAAATCCGCAACACCCCGTGTGCACTGGCGAAGACGGCCCGGAGCATGACCGGTTTTGAAAAATCCGGATGTAGGATGATTCCGAAAGACTTCGGTATTGTTTCAACGCATCGCGGCGCGACAACAAAAGATGATTAAAAGTGCCATCATATTGCTAGCATTTATTAAAAATTTTTAATCGCCGACTGTTTGCAAAGCCGCAACGCTAATCGAAGCCCGGCTCTTATTAATGCGTTTGGCAGTAGCGTGTTTTTAATCCACAAATTGGCGGACATAAAAAATGGGCATTCGACCGCAATCGAAATGCCCATTTTTCTCAGCGGTTCTCCCGTTATTCAGGAGATTCGCCGCAATTATGGATTAACGCTGTCTTTCAACGATTTGCCTGGCTTGAACGCAACGGTGTTGCTGGCCTTGATCTTCACCGGTTCGCCGGTTTGCGGGTTTTTGCCGGTGCGGGCACCGCGGTGGCGTTGCAGGAAGGTGCCGAAGCCGACCAGCGTTACGCTGTCCTTGCGGTGCAGGGCGCCGGTGATTTCTTCGAGGACGGCATTAAGGACGCGATTGGCCTGTTCTTTGGTCAGGTCCGCTTTTTCCGCGATGGCGGCGGCGAGTTCTGGTTTACGCATTAGTGAAGCCCCTTTGACGGTTTTTTGTTGTTATGTCCGTGCTGTTCTCGTTGGAACAGCGCCCAAGGCGCCGCAGGCTCTACTCTGCGGCAGACGGGAGTGAGAATGGCACGCGGATACGGGCGACGCCAGTCTCCCCGCGACCTTTGTCGGGGCAAAAGCGGGGTGTTTACGACAGAACGACCGGCATTTACGCCAGCAGGGCCGGAAGCTGTTTGTTCAGGGCGAGTTTTTCCATGACCGCGGCGCCGGTCAGCGCATAACCGAGCAACTGACCATCGGCACTGCGGCACAGCGCCTTGATGTCAGCGCCCTGCCCCTCAACCGTCCAGACGCCTTCGCTGCCACGCGGCGGCGGCGAGACCACCAGCGGGCACACCGGGGTTTTCACAGTGATCGGCATCGGGCCGTAGCTGACCGCTGTCGGGTTTCCCGCCAGGGTCTGGGCCAGCGCTCGCGCGCAGCTCATGAGGGGCATGACGTACAACAGGTTCAGCCCGTCGACCTCGGCGCAGTCGCCCAAGGCGTAGATATTGGTGTGGGACGTTTTAAGCTGCCGATCAACCATGACACCGCGATTGACCTGGAGCCCCGCCGCCGCTGCCAGATCGATGCGTGGGCGCAGGCCAATTGCCGAGACCACCACGTCGCAGGCGAAGACCTGGCCGTCGGACAGGTGCGCTTCGAGGCCATCGGCAACTTTCTGCAGGCGGGTCAGCACCGGGCCGAGGTGAAATTTTGCGCCGAGGCTTTCCAGCCCGGCCTGCACGGCGGCCGCAGCGGCCGGGTGCAACAGGGTCGGCATGACCTGTTCGCACGGCGCGACCAGTTGCACTTCGTAGCCGCCGAGGATCAAGTCATTGGCGAACTCGCAACCGATCAGCCCGGCACCGAGCAACAGCACGCGCCGCTTGCCGGCCGCGGCCGCACGAAACCGTGCGTAGTCTTCCAGATCGTTGATCGGAAAGACCAGATCGGCAGCATCGCCTTGGATCGGCACACGCACGGTTTCCGCGCCCCAGGCGAGAATCAGGTCGCGGTAATACACCGCCTCTTCACCGATCCACAGGCGCTTGTGGCCGGCATCGATGCCGCTGATGCGCGTGTGGGTGCGCACTTCGGCCTTCAACTGCTCGGCCATGGCACCGGGCTCGGCCATGCTCAGGCCGTCGGCATCCTTGTTCTTGCCGAAACCGGTGGAGAGCATCGGTTTGGAGTACGAGCGGCCGTCATCGGCGGTGATCAGCAGCAGCGGGGTTTCGCTGTCGAGCTTGCGAAACTCGCGGGCCAGGTTGTAGCCCGCCAGGCCAGTGCCGATGATGACGACAGGTGCGCTCATGCCTTACTCCTTGATTTTGCTTAGTTGATTTCGATCATTTCGAAGTCCATTTTGCCGACGCCGCAGTCCGGGCACAGCCAGTCTGCCGGCACGTCTTCCCAGCGGGTGCCCGGCGCAATGCCGTCATCCGGCCAGCCGTCGGCTTCGTTGTAGATCAGGCCACAGACGATGCATTGCCACTTTTTCATTCGGATACTTCCTCAAGGTTCAGGCGATTGCTGGCGCGGACGGTCGATGGGTGTTGCGCTGCCATCCGGCTCAGCGCGTTTTGTACTGAGGGTGCCGGGCAGATGCAAGCCTGTTCGGCGCAACGGCCACCCGGATCGATCAATCTCGCCGCCCGCCATGGTAAGCTCGCCGCCTCATTTGCGGCCAATAATGACTCATTGTGCAACATTCAAATGCCTGCCCCGCCCCGCTCTGGCTGACCCAAAGCCGACTGTCACCCCGCCCCGATTCGTTGACCCTGGACTGGTTGTTCGACGAAGGCTCGCTGACCCGCCGCCTGACGCGACTGTCCTGCGATGGCTTCAGCGTGACGCCGTTGTTCGAAGGCTGGGCCACCCTGCGCAGCGACGAATGCGCGGCGCTGGAACTGGTCGAAGGCAGCGAAGGCTGGGTGCGCGAGGTGTATCTGCGTGGCCACGGCGAGGCCTGGGTGTTCGCCCGCAGTGTTGCCTCGCGTGCGGCATTGCAGGGTGACGGCTTGCACATGGATGAACTTGGCAGCCGCTCGCTGGGCGAATTGCTGTTTTGCGATCAGGCGTTTCAGCGCCGCGCCATCGAGGTTTGCCATTACCCTGAAGACTGGCTGCCGGCAGAAGCCAAAGCGCCCGCGCTGTGGGCCCGCCGCTCGCGTTTCGACCGCGGCGCGCTGAGCGTGCTGGTCGCGGAAATCTTCCTGCCGAGCCTGTGGAGCGCCGCTCGCGCTCATCCGGAGAACTGATGATGTATCAGAGCCTGCTCAAGTCCCTCAACCGCTTGAACCCGCGCGCATGGGATTTCATTCAGTTGACGCGCATGGACAAGCCAATCGGCATCTATCTACTGTTGTGGCCAACGTTGTGGGCATTGTGGATTGCCGGCAAGGGCTCGCCGTCATTGGCCAACGTAGTGATTTTTGTCCTCGGTGTGGTGCTGACCCGGGCCGGTGGTTGCGTGATCAACGACTGGGCCGACCGCAAGGTCGACGGCCATGTCAAACGCACCGCGCAGCGCCCCTTGGCCAGCGGCAAGATCAGTTCGAAAGAAGCGCTGGTGTTCTTTGCCGTGCTGATGGGCATCAGTTTTCTGCTGGTGCTGTGCACCAACGCGCCGACTATCTGGCTGTCACTGGGCGGTCTGGCGCTGGCCTGCACCTATCCGTTCATGAAGCGCTACACCTATTACCCGCAAGTAGTGCTGGGCGCGGCGTTTTCGTGGGGCATGCCGATGGCATTCACCGCCGAAACCGGTGAGTTGCCGGCAGCGGCGTGGCTGCTGTGGATTGCCAACCTGTTGTGGACGGTGGGTTATGACACCTACTACGCAATGACCGACCGCGATGACGACCTGAAGATCGGGGTGAAATCCACGGCGATCCTGTTTGGCGAGGCGGACCGGGTGATCATTCTCAGCCTGCAGGCGCTGTCGTTGGGTTGCCTGATGCTGGCGGGGTCGAAATTCGAACTGGGAATGTGGTTTCACCTCGGCTTGCTGGTGGCCGCTGGCTGTTATGCGTGGGAGTTCTGGTACACCCGCGATCGCGACCGGATGCGTTGCTTCAAGGCGTTCTTGCACAATCACTGGGCCGGGTTGGCGATTTTTGTCGGAATCGTCGTGGATTACGCGCTGCGCTAAACCCAAATCAGTGTAGGAGTGAGCCTGCTCGCGATAGCGGTGTGTCAGTTAACGAAAATGCGGCTGACACACCGCGATCGCGAGCAGGCTCACTCCTACACGGGACCATGGCTATTTGGCTTTGGCGACTTTCCAGGCGCCGTCCATTTTACCGTCGCCGGTCATGTCGCCGGCCTTCTTGTCCATCACGAAGGTGTACAGCGGCATGCCCTGGTAAGCCCACTGCATCGAGCCGTCGTCACGCTTGACCACCGTCCAGTCGCCCATCGACTTGTCACCCGCCTGCGCCATCAATGGCGGCCAGTTCGCCGCGCATTTGTCATTGCACGCTGACTTGCCGGCGGAGTCCTTGGCGAAGGTGTACAGGGTCATGCCTTTCTGATCGGTGAACATGCCGTCCTTCTCCATCGCCGGATCGGCAGCCATGGCCAGGCCAGGCAACGCCAGGGCCGCGGCCATCAGCAGGGCTTTGAAAGAAGCAGTCATCTGAGTCATGGAAACCTTCTTTTGTGGTTGTCAGGATTCGGACTTAGAGCTTAGTCCAGGATGGTCAAACTTGTTGGCGGGCAGAAATACTGTCACACGACTGCAATAATTCCGTTATCTAATGCGGCGCAAGACAGTTAAATGACAAGAGGATTAAGGCATGGTTGGCAGGAGCATTCTGATCGTCGACGACGAAGCGCCCATTCGCGAAATGATCGCCGTGGCGTTGGAAATGGCCGGCTATGACTGCCTCGAGGCAGAGAACTCGCAGCAGGCCCACGCCATCATCGTCGACCGCAAACCCGACCTGATCCTGCTCGACTGGATGCTGCCCGGCACGTCCGGCATCGAACTGGCCCGACGCCTGAAGCGTGACGAGCTGACCGGGGACATCCCGATCATCATGCTCACCGCCAAGGGCGAAGAGGACAACAAGATCCAGGGTCTGGAAGTCGGCGCTGACGACTACATCACCAAGCCGTTTTCCCCGCGTGAACTGGTCGCCCGTCTCAAGGCGGTACTGCGCCGCGCCGGCCCGACCGATGGCGAAGCGCCGATCGAAGTCGGTGGCCTGCTGCTCGATCCGATCAGCCACCGCGTGACCATCGACGGCAAACCGGCCGAGATGGGCCCGACCGAATATCGCCTGCTGCAATTCTTCATGACCCACCAGGAACGCGCCTACACCCGCGGCCAGTTGCTGGATCAGGTCTGGGGCGGCAACGTTTACGTCGAAGAGCGCACCGTCGACGTGCACATTCGCCGCCTGCGCAAGGCCCTCGGCGATGCTTACGAAAATCTGGTACAAACCGTGCGCGGTACGGGCTATCGGTTCTCCACAAAAGCATAAAAGCAGCTGCAAGTTTCTAGCTACAAGCGGCAAGAAAGCGAGCCGCTCTGACTTGCAGCTTGCAGCTTGAAACTTGACGCTGCGGCTAAGGACGCCCCTGTGAATCAAAACTGGCATGGCACCCTGATTCGCCACATGTTGCTGCTGGTCACCGCGTGCCTGGTGATCGGGCTGATCAGCGGCTATTACGGCTGGAGCCTCGCGGTGGGCCTGGGCCTGTATCTGGCCTGGACGCTCAAGCAATTGCTGCGTCTGCACGAATGGCTGCGTCAGCACCAGCCCGATGAAGCGCCGCCCGATGGCTACGGTCTATGGGGCGAAGTGTTCGACAGCATCTACCACCTGCAACGCCGCGACCAACGGGTGCGCGGGCGGCTGCAAGCGGTGATCGACCGGGTGCAGGAATCCACCGCGGCGCTGAAAGACGCGGTGATCATGCTCGACAGCGACGGCAACCTGGAATGGTGGAACCGCGCCGCTGAGACCCTGCTCGGCCTCAAGACCCCACAAGACAGCGGCCAGCCGGTGACCAACCTGGTGCGGCATCCGCGCTTCAAGGAATATTTCGAGCAGGACAACTTCGCCGAGCCGCTGGAAATCCCCTCGCCGACCAACGATCGCGTGCGCATTCAGCTGTACCTGACCCGCTACGGCAACAACGAGCACCTGATGCTGGTGCGCGATGTCACGCGCATCCATCAACTGGAGCAGATGCGCAAAGACTTCATCGCCAACGTTTCTCACGAACTGCGCACACCGCTGACGGTGATCTGCGGCTATCTGGAAACCCTGCTCGATAACGTCGAAGAAGTGAACCCGCGCTGGAGCCGCGCTCTGCAGCAGATGCAGCAACAGGGCGGGCGCATGCAGACGTTGCTCAACGACTTGCTGCTGCTGGCCAAGCTCGAAGCCACCGATTACCCATCAGACAACCAACCGGTGCAGATCGATACACTGCTGCAGTCGATCACCAGCGACGCTCAGCAATTGTCTGGCGCGAAGAATCAGCACATCACGCTGGAAGCCAATGCCGGCGTGCTGCTCAAGGGCAGCGAAGCGGAGTTGCGCAGTGCGTTTTCCAATCTGGTGTTCAACGCGGTCAAGTACACACCGGCCGAGGGCAACATTCGGATTCGCTGGTGGGGCGACGATCAGGGCGCGCACCTGAGCGTGCAGGATTCGGGCATCGGTATCGACAGCAAGCACCTGCCGCGCCTGACCGAGCGTTTCTACCGCGTCGATTCCAGCCGCAACTCCAACACCGGCGGCACCGGCCTCGGCCTGGCCATCGTCAAACACGTGCTGTTGCGCCACCGTGCGCGCATGGAGATCAGCAGCGTGCCCGGCCACGGCAGCACGTTCACCTGCCATTTCGCCCCGGCTCAGGTGGCCAGCGCACGGGCGATCAGCGCCGCCGAGTGACGCCGCCCGGCACACGCTACTAGGCAATTGCCCAGTCAGCCGCTACATTGGCTGACTTGCGCCTGCCTTTCAGGCGCTGTTTCCCCTTACTTTCGAATCACACGGAACCTGCAAAACTCCATCATGGACCCTTCCCCTGGCTTGTCCCTCGCTACCATTTTCGCCGACTTTGGCATGATTCTTTTTGCTCTGATCCTGGTGTTGCTCAACGGCTTTTTCGTTGCGGCGGAATTCGCCATGGTCAAACTGCGCTCGACCCGGGTCGAAGCCATCGCCGAGCAGCACGGCTGGCGCGGCCACATCCTGCGCACCGTGCACAGTCAGCTCGATGCCTACCTTTCGGCGTGTCAGTTGGGTATCACCCTCGCCTCCCTCGGCCTGGGCTGGGTCGGTGAGCCGGCGTTCGCGCATATCCTCGAACCGCTGTTGAGCGCGATCGGCGTCGATTCGCCGGAGATCGTCAAAGGCGTCTCGTTTTTCACCGCATTTTTCATCATTTCCTATCTGCACATCGTGGTCGGCGAACTCGCTCCAAAGTCCTGGGCGATCCGCAAACCCGAGTTGCTGTCGCTGTGGACGGCGGTCCCGCTGTACCTGTTCTACTGGGCGATGTACCCGGCGATCTACCTGCTCAACGCCAGCGCCAACGCGATTCTGCGTATCGCAGGGCAAGGCGAGCCCGGCCCGCACCATGAACACCATTACAGCCGCGAAGAACTGAAACTGATCCTGCACTCCAGCCGTGGACAGGATCCGAGCGACCAAGGCATGCGCGTACTGGCCTCGGCGGTGGAAATGGGCGAGCTGGAAGTGGTCGACTGGGCCAACTCCCGGGAAGACCTGATCACCCTCGAATTCAACGCACCGCTGAAAGAAATCCTGGCAATGTTCCGTCGCCACAAGTTCAGCCGTTATCCGGTGTACGACAGCGAGCGCCAGGAGTTCGTCGGCCTGCTGCACATCAAGGATCTGCTGCTGGAGCTGGCGGCGCTGGACCACATTCCCGAGTCGTTCAACCTGGCCGAGCTGACCCGTCCGCTGGAGCGCGTCTCGCGGCACATGCCGTTGTCGCAGCTGCTGGAACAGTTCCGCAAGGGCGGCTCGCACTTCGCCGTGGTCGAGGAGGCTGATGGCAACATCATCGGCTATCTGACCATGGAAGACGTGCTGGAAGTGCTGGTCGGCGATATTCAGGACGAACACCGCAAGGCTGAGCGCGGCATTCTCGCCTATCAGCCGGGCAAGCTGCTGGTCCGTGGCGATACGCCGTTGTTCAAGGTCGAGCGCCTGCTGGGCATCGACCTGGACCACATCGAAGCGGAAACCCTCGCCGGGCTGGTCTATGAAACCCTCAAACGCGTGCCGGAAGAGGAAGAAGTGCTGGAGGTCGAAGGCCTGCGGATCATCATCAAGAAGATGAAAGGGCCGAAGATCGTGCTGGCCAAGGTGTTGATGCTGGATTGATGGGCTGATCCGGGACCGCGTCGCCGCTTTCGCGAGCAGGCTCGCTCCCACAGGGATCACACCAAACCTGTGGGAGCGAGCCTGCTCGCGAAGGGGCCGGCACAATTACCCGATTATTGTTTGCCCAACGCAAAGTTGGGCAACGCCCCCAGCGGCTGGTTGAACTGATACGGAATCGACACCAGCCCTTCCCCGGTGTTGCGCTGCACCACGAAGTGCAGGTGCGGGCCGCTGCTGTTGCCGGTGTTGCCCGACAGCGCCAGCGGACTGCCGACCTTGACCCGTTGCCCCTCACGCACGCTCACCGAACCCTGTTTGAGATGCAGGTACACGCCCATCGTGCCGTCATCGTGCAGCACCCGCACGAAATTGCCCGACGCATCGGTGCCGCGCCCGCTCTGTGAGTTTTCAGTCTTCACCACCACTCCGGCTCGCGCGGCAATGATGGGCGTGCCCACCGGCATGGCGATGTCCATGGCATAGCGATTCTTCGGCCCGTAGTGGCTGTATTGGCCGTTGGCGCCCTGACTCAGGCGGAACGGCCCGCCACGCCATGGCAATGGATAGCGATAGCTCTGCGCCGCGCCAGCGGGGTCACCCAGCGAATAATGGAACTGCGGCGAATACACCAGCGGCTTGCCGGCGGAAATCGCCGTCAGCAGCGCCAGCCGCGTGTTGCTGCGCGCGGGCAATACCCGGCGAATGGTTTGCGCCGGTGCGCCGCGCACATTGCTCAGGCCGGTGAATGCCAGGGCGATCTCGACTGGCGCGTACAGATCGTTGCGCACGAACACCACGTCGGTGCCTTTCTGCTTTTTGATATCGAGGTACACCTGGCGCTCCAGGCGCTCGACCATGCGGTCCTGAAACACGAACACCTGCGCGCCTTTGCTTGGCCGGTCGCTGTAGGAAACCACGCCATTGGCATCGGTGGATTTATAGATGGTCATGGCCACTGCCGAGGTGGAGGCCAGAAAGACAGCACAGAGAAACAGCAGGCGCGCGAGCATGGGCAAGAATCTGTCGAAAGAAGGCCTGGAAATGAGCCTAGCAGGTGAAGCAGACCAGGCTAGTCGACAGATGTTGCAAATAGGCAGTGCAGAAGATGGATGATGCGGTTGATGCCCTATCGCCAGCAGGCTGGCTCCCACATTGGAATGCGTTGCAAATGTGGGAGCCAGCCCTGCTGGCGATAGCGACTTGTCAGGCGACGAAGATCAGGCGCCCGGTACGAAGTGCTTCTGCGCCGTACCACGGGCGATCAGGCGCGAGATGTAGTCGAGCTTCTGCGCGTCCTGATCGACGAAGCGGAAGGTCAGTTGCAGCCATTCACTGTCTGGCTTCTGCTCAACCGCGACAACCGCGTGCAGGTAACCGTTGAGGCGCGCGACTTCGGCGTTGTCGCCCTGCTCCAGATCGAGCACGGCGCTGTCGAGGATCTGCGGCAGGGTCTCGGTGCGCTTCACCACCAGCAGCGCTTCCTTGATGCTCAGCGCCTTGATCACGCATTGCTGGGTGCCGCTCGGCAGGCGCAACTGGCCCTGGCCGCGACCACCGACCGGCGCCTTCGACGCGGCAGGTGCTTGCACCGGCGGCGCGTTGAGCAAACCGCGCGATGGCGCAGCAGCGGCTGCCGGCGCCGCTGCAGCAGGCTTGGCAAACGGGTTGGCTGCTGCCGCAGCCGGGGCAGCGCCGACCACGGCAGGCTTGCCGCCAGTCAGTGCGCTCAGCGAATCGTTGCCGAATGCCGAGTTCATCTTGGTCGGCGCGCTGTTCATCAGGGTGTCGAGCTTGCCGACCTTGTTCAGCGCCTGCTTGACCTTGGTCAGCAACTGCTCGTTGGTGAACGGTTTGCTGACGTAGCCGGACACGCCAGCCTGAATCGCCTGCACGACGTTTTCCTTGTCGCCCCGGCTGGTCACCATGACGAACGGCATGGTCTTGAGATTGTCCTGCTCGCGGCACCAGGTCAGCAATTCGAGGCCGGACATTTCCGGCATTTCCCAATCGCACAACACCAGGTCGAAGGCTTCTCTGGCCAGCATGGCCTGGGCCTTTTTACCGTTCACGGCGTCCTCGGTGCGAATCCCCGGGAAGTAATTACGCAGGCACTTTTTCACCAGGTCACGAATGAACGAAGCATCGTCCACGACCAACACACTGATCTTGCTCATCCAACACCCCTATTAAAATCCCGGCAAGCATAACGCTGGCTGATGGCACATTGCCAAAACTCTTCAGTCACGCCGGGACTTTTCGTTCGCGGGTGCTGCTTTTTAATTCGGTTGTACCTATGAAAAGCACAAACAAAAACGCCCGGCCAAAGGGCCGGGCGCTTTTCTCAGGCAATCTTACTTATCGTCAGCTTCGCCCGGAACATTAGCGGTTTCGGCGCTGGTGCCTTCAACTTCTTCTTTCATGCGCTTGAGGCCCATGTGCCGCACGTCGGTGCCGCGGACCAGGTAGATCACCAGTTCCGAGATGTTGCGCGCGTGGTCGCCGATGCGCTCCAGCGAGCGCAGGACCCAGATGATGCTCAGAACCCGCGAGATAGAGCGCGGGTCTTCCATCATGTAGGTCGCCAGCTCGCGCAGGGCGGTTTTGTATTCGCGGTCGATGATCTTGTCGTACTGCGCCACCGACAAAGCCAGATCGGCGTCGAAACGCGCGAAAGCGTCCAGCGCATCGCGGACCATGTTGCGCACCTGGTCGCCGATGTGGCGAACCTCGACGTAACCGCGCGGCGCTTCGCCTTCCTCGCACAACTGGATGGCACGGCGGGCGATCTTGGTCGCTTCGTCGCCGATGCGCTCAAGGTCGATCACTGATTTGGAAATGCTGATGATCAGACGCAAGTCCGACGCGGCCGGCTGACGCCGAGCAAGAATGCGCAGGCATTCTTCGTCGATGTTGCGTTCCATCTGGTTGATCTGGTCGTCGATCTCGCGCACTTGCTGAGCCAGGCCGGAGTCGGCCTCGATCAGCGCCGTGACGGCGTCGTTGACCTGCTTCTCGACCAGCCCGCCCATGGCCAGCAGGTGGCTGCGCACTTCTTCCAGTTCGGCGTTGAACTGCGCGGAAATGTGATGGGTTAAACCTTCCTTCGAAATCATGATTTGCTCCGCAAAAGCCATGAGCTGCAAGCTACAAGCTGCAAGCTGATTTGTGTCGTACTCGAACCGCTCCTACTGGCCGCTTGAAGCTTGCGGCTTGCAGCTGTTCGGTCAGCCATAGCGACCGGTAATGTAGTCTTCGGTCTGCTTCTTCGCCGGATTGGTGAACAGGGTATCGGTGTCGCCGAATTCCACCAGTTTGCCCATGTACATGAACGCCGTGTAGTCGGACACCCGCGCCGCCTGCTGCATGTTGTGCGTGACGATGACGATGGTGAACTTGGATTTCAGCTCGTAGATCAGCTCTTCGACTTTCAGCGTCGAGATCGGGTCGAGGGCCGAGCACGGTTCGTCGAGCAGCAAAACTTCCGGTTCGACCGCGATGGTGCGAGCGATCACCAGACGCTGTTGCTGACCACCGGACAAGCCAAGCGCCGAGTCGTGCAGACGGTCTTTGACTTCGTCCCACAGGGCCGCGCCTTTCAACGCCCATTCAACGGCTTCGTCGAGGATGCGCTTCTTGTTGATGCCCTGGATGCGCAGGCCGTACACCACGTTTTCGTAGATGGTCTTCGGGAACGGGTTGGGCTTCTGGAACACCATGCCGACGCGACGACGCAGCTCGGCAACGTCTTCGCCCTTGCGATAGATGTTGTTGCCGTACAGGTTGATCGCGCCTTCAACGCGGCAGCCGTCAACCAGATCGTTCATGCGGTTGAAGGTGCGCAGCAAAGTCGACTTGCCGCAACCGGACGGGCCGATGAACGCGGTCACGCGCTGCTTCGGAATATTCATGCTGACGTCGAACAGCGCTTGCTTCTCGCCGTAGTACAGGCTCAGGCCGGGCACTTCGATGGCCACGGTTTCCTGTTCGAGATTCAGGCTCTGCTTGTCGCGGCCCAGGGCAGACATGTTGATGCCGTGGCTGTGTGTTTCGTGCTGCATGGGAGGCTCCCTGTGCTGACAAATTCGGTTTGTTGAACCGCAGGCCTAGCCAGCGGGTAACGCAAATTCAGTGTTGTCGCGGCACCTGTGGGAGCTGGCTTGCCAGCGATGCAGGCGACGCGGTGTTTCAGTTACACCGCGGTGATGCCATCGCTGGCAAGCCAGCTCCCACAGGGTTTGTGTTAACTATCCAGTGCTTTGTACTTTTCACGCAGGTGGTTGCGGATATACACCGCCGACAGGTTCAGCGTCGCGATCACCAGCACCAGCAACAGCGCCGTGGCGTACACCAGCGGTCGGGCCGCTTCGACGTTCGGGCTCTGGAAGCCGACGTCATAAATGTGGAAGCCCAGGTGCATGATCTTCTGGTCCAGGTGCAGGTACGGGTAGTTGCCATCCACCGGCAGCGACGGCGCCAGTTTCACCACACCCACCAGCATCAGCGGCGCCACTTCACCGGCGGCACGGGCCACGGCGAGGATCATGCCGGTCATCATGGCCGGGCTGGCCATCGGGATGACGATCTTCCACAGCGTTTCCGCCTTGGTCGCGCCCAGTGCCAGCGAACCTTCGCGCACGGTACGCGGGATCCGCGCCAGACCTTCTTCGGTCGCGACGATCACCACCGGCACTGCCAGCAGGGCCAGCGTCAGCGAGGCCCACAGCAGACCCGGTGTACCGAAGGTCGGCGCCGGCAGTGCTTCAGGGAAGAACAAGCGGTCGACCGAACCACCGAGCACGTAGACGAAGAAACCCAGACCGAACACGCCATAAACGATCGCCGGTACACCGGCAAGGTTGTTCACTGCGATACGAATCACACGCGTCAGGGTGTTCTGCTTGGCGTATTCGCGCAGGTACACCGCCGCCAGTACGCCGAACGGGGTCACGATCATCGCCATGATCAGGGTCATCATCACGGTGCCGAAGATCGCCGGGAAGATCCCGCCCTCGGTGTTCGCTTCACGCGGGTCATCCGAGAGGAATTCCCAGATCTTGCTGAAGTAGAAGCCGACCTTGGTGAACGTGCTCATGCCGTTTGGCTGGTAGGCATGCACGACTTTGCCCAGACCGATTTCGATTTCCTTGCCGTTGGCGTCACGGGCGGTCAAGGCGTCGCGGTTGAACTGTGCATGCAGATCGGACAGACGCGCTTCGATGTCTTTGTAGCGCGCGTCCAGCTCGGCGCGCTCGGACGCCATGTCCGCTTGCGCGGTGGCATCGAGCTTGCCTTCCAGCTCGAGTTTGCGACCGTGCAGACGGATGCGCTCAAGGCCGGCGTTGATCGCGCCGATGTCGGTTTTTTCCAGCGTTTTCAATTGAGCCGCGAGATCGTTGACCCGATCGATGCGCGCTTGCAGCTCAGGCCACGCGGCCTCGCCTTCGGCGATCACCTTGCCGTCCTGTTTAACGTTGACCAGGTAGCCGTAGAAATTGCCCCACTCGCGACGCTCGATCGCCATCAACTCCGGCGGCGTGGTCTGCTTGGTCAGCCAGTCGCCGACGATCCACGTGAAGTCGTTGCCGTTCAGGTCGCGGTTGCCGACCTTGACCAGCTCGCGGGTCATGAATTCCGGACCTTCGTCAGGCACCGGCAGGCCGGCACTCTTCAGACGGGCGCGAGGCACTTCTTCTTTCTGCACCACTTCGCCGACGATCAGGTGATTGGCCTGGCCGGGCACGTCGTAATGCGCGTGGATCAGGTCTGCCGGCCAGAAATGACCGAGACCGCGCACGGCAATCACTGCCAACAGGCCAATGGTCATGATGACCGCGATGGACACCGCGCCACCGCTGATCCAGACGCCTGGGGCGCCGCTCTTGAACCATCCTTTCAGGGAGTTCTGTTTCACAGACTTCTACCTTTGCTTAAAGCGACGAGTATTTCTTGCGCAGACGCTGACGAATCAGTTCTGCCAGGGTGTTCATGACGAAGGTGAACAACAGCAGCACCAGCGCCGAGAGGAACAGCACGCGGTAGTGGCTGCCGCCGACTTCCGACTCAGGCATTTCCACTGCAACGTTGGCGGCCAGGGTGCGCAGGCCTTCGAACAGGTTCATTTCCATGACCGGGGTGTTACCGGTGGCCATCAGCACGATCATGGTTTCACCGACTGCGCGGCCCATGCCGATCATCAGCGCCGAGAAGATCCCCGGGCTGGCGGTGAGGATGACCACGCGGGTCATGGTCTGCCACGGTGTAGCACCGAGGGCCAGCGAACCGAGGGTCAAGCCACGCGGCACGCTGAACACGGCGTCTTCGGCGATCGAGTAGATGTTCGGGATCACCGCGAAACCCATGGCCAGACCGACCACCAGTGCGTTGCGCTGGTCGTAGGTGATGCCCAGGTCGTGGGAGATCCACATGCGCATGTCGCCGCCGAAGAACCAGTTCTCCATGAACGGGCTCATGTACAGCGACAGCCAGCCCACGAACAGGATCACCGGAATCAGCAGTGCACTTTCCCAGCCGTCCGGGACTTTCAGGCGGATCGACTCAGGCAGGCGGCTGAAAGTGAAACCGGCGACGAGGATGCCGATCGGCAACAGCATCAGCAGGCTGAAGATGCCCGGCAGATGCCCCTCCACATATGGCGCGAGGAACAGACCGGCGAAGAAACCGAGGATCACCGTCGGCATCGCTTCCATCAGTTCGATCACCGGCTTGACCTTGCGGCGCATGCCCGGGGCCATGAAGTACGCGGTGTAGATCGCTGCGGCAACGGCCAGTGGCGCGGCCAGCAGCATCGCGTAGAACGCGGCTTTCAAGGTGCCGAAGGTCAGTGGTGACAGGCTCAGTTTCGGCTCGAAATCGGTGTTGGCGGCAGTCGACTGCCAGACGTACTTGGGCTCGTCGTAGTTCTCGTACCAGACCTTGCTCCACAGCGCGCTCCACGATACTTCCGGGTGCGGGTTGTCGAGCAGCAACGGTTGCAGCTTGCCGCCGGCTTCGACGATCACCCGGTTGGCGCGCGGCGACAGACCGAACAGGCCCTGGCCGTCGACAACCTGATCGACCAGCAGCGTGCGGTGCGCGGTGCTGTGGAACACCCCAAGCTTGCCGCTGGCGTCGAGGGCGAGGAAGCCTTTGCGGCGTTCTTCAGCGGCGATTTCAACGATGGGTGTGGTGCCCATCTGGAACGTGCGAATCTGCTTCAGGCGCTGCTCGCCATCGGTGTCACGGGCCATGAACCACTGGGCCAGACCGCCCTTGGAGTCGCCGATGATCAGCGAGATACCACCAACCAGTTGCGTGGTCGCGGTGACTTCGGCGTCAGCATTCTCCAGCAGCTTGTAGCGACCGTTGAGGCTCTTGTCGCGCAGACTGAAGACATCGGCCTGAGCGCGACCGTTGACCACGTACAGCCACTGCTGACGCGGGTCGACGAAGATGTTTTTCACCGGCTCAGTCATCTGCGGCAGATCGATACGCTGCTGCTCGTTGGTGACTTCGCCGGTCATCAGGTTCTCTTCGCTGGTCAGCGACAGAACATTGAGTTGCGAACCGGTAGAGCCGACCAGCATCAGGGTCGTATCGGTGGCATTGAGGCTGACATGCTCCAGCGCACCACCACTTTCGTTCAGCGCAATCGGCGTCTCACCGTACGGGAACTCGATGGCCGGCGTGATGGTTTTCTTGCCATCGGGGTAGCTGACTTTGTAGGTGTGACGGAACACCAGCGCCTGACCATTGGACAGGCCCACGGCCACCAGCGGATGACCCGGCTGGTCTTCACCAATGGACGTCACGCTGGCGCCGGCCGGCACTGGCAGATCGACGCGCTTGAGTTCAGCGCCACTGTCGATATCGAAGAACAACGCCTGCCCCTTGTCGGAGACGCGCATCGCCACCTGATTCTGCTCTTCGAGCGAGATCATCAGCGGCTTGCCGGCGTCCTGCATCCAGGCCGGGGTGATCGAGTCTTTCGCGGTCAGGTCGGCACCTTGAAACAATGGCGCAACCACGTAAGCGAGGAAGAAAAAGATCAGGGTGATGGCCGCGAGCACCGCGAGGCCGCCAACGAGGACGTACCAACGGGTGAAGCGATCCTTGAGCGCGCGAATGCGGCGCTTGCGTTGCAGCTCAGGCGTATTGAAATCAATGCGCTTGGGAGGGGAAGTCGTAGTCATTGGGGAATTGGCCAGATCATTCATGCGCACACCCTAGCGATCCTGTATGACAGAAAGATGACAATGCAGTGACGCAGCAAATCCGCCACCCGGAAGGCCCGGCAGCGGAGTCGAAAATTTGGTAATTGTGGGAGCGAGCCTGCTCACTCCCACAAAGAGTCCGGCGTTACGCCGGGCTCGATTTGTTACTGCTTGGCGACAGAGCCGCCTTCCTGCAGACCGAGGTCAGCCAGTGCTTTGGCAGCAACCTTGGCTGGCAGCGGGATGTAGCCGTCTTTCACAACCACTTCCTGGCCCTGCTTCGACAGCACCAGTTTGACGAACTCGGCTTCCAGCGGGGCCAGAGGCTTGTTCGGGGCTTTGTTGACGTATACGTAGAGGAAACGCGAGAGCGGGTACTTGCCGTTCAGGGCGTTTTCTTCGGTGTCTTCGATGAACTCGCCGCCTTCTTTCTTGGCCAGGGCCACGGTTTTCACGCTGGCGGTCTTGTAGCCGATACCCGAGTAGCCAACGCCGTTAAGCGAGCTGCTGATAGACTGCACCACCGACGCCGAACCTGGTTGTTCGTTGACGTTTGGCTTGTAGTCGCCTTTGCACAGGGCTTCTTCCTTGAAGTAGCCATAGGTGCCGGATACCGAGTTGCGGCCGAACAGTTGCACTGGCTTGTTGGCCAGGTCGCCGGTCACACCGAGGTCGCCCCAGGTCTTGACGTCAGCCTTGGCACCGCACAGGCGTGTCGAGGAGAAAATCGCATCGACCTGAGCCATGGTCAGGTGCTTGATCGGGTTGTCCTTGTGCACGAACACGGCCAGCGCATCCACGGCTACCGGGATGGCAGTCGGCTTGTAGCCGTACTTCTGCTCGAAAGCCTGCAGCTCGTTGTCCTTCATCTTGCGGCTCATCGGGCCCAGGTTGGCGGTGCCTTCGGTGAGTGCAGGTGGCGCGGTAGAAGAACCGGCGGCCTGAATCTGGATGTTGACGTTCGGGTATTCTTTTTTGTAGTTCTCGGCCCACAGGGTCATGAGGTTGGCCAGGGTATCGGAACCGACGCTGGACAGGTTGCCCGACACACCAGTGGTCTTGGTGTAGCTCGGGATAGCAGGGTCAACAGCGGCAACCGCGTTGGCAGTCGCAACGCCAGCAGCGACAAAAGTCATTGCCGCCATCAAACGCTTCAGTTTCATGCCTTACTCCTAGCAGATAGGGTGTGTTAAGTCGGGGCCAAGTATCAGCAGGCCGTGTGAACACTCTATGGCTGAAATATGACAATTGGATGAAAGGCCAGTATTGCCGCCAGCAAATAAGAAGAAACGTTTGGCGAGTTGACAAATCACTATCAGAATATAGCCTTGTCAACCACGAGAGGCCCCTATGATAAACGACCGTATTCGCCGCGCGCGCCTGCAAAGTGGCCTCACCCTTGAGGCTCTGGCCGATCAGCTTGGCGATATAACCAAACAAGCCTTGAGCAAATATGAAAAAGGGTTGAGCACTCCAAGCTCGACTCGCCTGTTGCAATTGGCCAAGGCGCTGCAGGTCAGCCCGGAGTATTTCTTCCGCGCGGATGCAATTCCGCTTGCGCCGTTGGAATTTCGAAAGCTGGCCAAGATGCCTAAATACCGCCAGGCACAAGTCGAAGAGAAAATCCGCGAACACCTCGAGCGCTACATAGCGCTCGAGGAATGTTTCAATCCTGCCGAAATATATACCCCGGCCACTCCTGCGCAAATGATCCCGGTGTCTTGCCTCGATGAAGCCGAGCAAGCGGCTGAAGAGCTTCGCCAGGTCTGGGGAATCGGCAGCGACCCGATTGCCAACCTCACCGAGCAACTGGAGGAGCACAGCATCAAGGTAGCGATGCTCAAAGGTCCTGATGATTTCGATGGAGCCTGTGCTGCCACCGGTAACGGCGAGCATGTGTTGATTGCATTGAATGCCAATCGACCAGGCGAACGCATCAGGTTTACTGCCGCTCACGAACTCGGTCACTGGGTCATGGCATTACCTGAGGACATGCCCGAGAAAGACAAGGAAAATTGCTGCCATCGATTTGCCGGGGCCTTCCTCTATCCGGCAAAAGGCGTCACCAGTGATTTCGGCAGCCATCCTCGCTCCAGAGTTCACCCAAGAGAACTGCTGATTGCCAAGCGCCAATACGGCATATCGATGCATGCGGCGCTCAGACGCCTGAAGGATCTGAAGCTGCTCAGCGAAAGTGGCTATAAGTCACTGACCATCCAGTTCAGTGCAAACGGCTGGCGCAAGTCGGAACCCGAACCTCTGCCATGCAAGCCGCCACAACGATTTGAGTCCCTGGCATTCTGGGCGCTGGCCGAAGGACTGATCAGCAAATCCAGAGCTGCTGAACTCCTGCGCAAGCCGGTGAGCGCATTGGACCCTAATTTCCTGGGTTCACTGGAGAATGCATGAGTCTGATCTACATCAGCGATACGAATATCTGGATCGACTTTAGAAATGCCGGACTACTGGAGCAAATGTTCCAACTGCCCTTCACCCTTTGTTGTACCGACTTCGTAATGCAAGAGCTCGCCGACTTCCCACATGAAGAACTGCTCAAGCGAGGATTGAGCGTCGAGTCATTTGATGAATCTGGTGTGATCAAACTTTTCGGGTTGAAAATCGAGCACAACAACAGCTCACTGGCGGACGTGTCTTGCTACTTGCTGGCGCAGGAAACAGGACGGCCGCTCTTGACTGGAGATGGCAGGTTACGGCGGCAGGCACAACGCGATGGGCTGCGGGTACACGGTGCACTTTGGTTACTGGATCTTATGGTTGAGCATAAAGTGATCAACGAACAGCACGCAGCAAATGCCTTGGACCACATGCTTGAGCACGGCGCCCGACTACCGGCTGGCGAGTGCGAAGCAAGGCTCTCGCGCTGGCGAGAGCCTTACGTAATCTGAAGTACAGATCAGCGCCCCTTTTTCCACAGCCACGCACCTACAAGAATCCCCATCCCGCACAGCACCGCCACGTAATAAGCAGGCCCCATCGCGCTTTCCTTGAGCAGCAGACTCACCACCATCGGTGTCAAGCCGCCAAAGATCGCGTACGCGACGTTGTAGGAGAACGACAAGCCGCTGAAGCGCACCACCGGCGGGAACGCCTTGACCATCACATACGGCACCGCACCGATGGTGCCGACCAGCAGACCGGTCAATGCGTACAGCGGGAACAGCCAGTCCGGGTGGTCGGCGAGGCTGTGATAGAAAGTCCACGAGCTGATCAGCAGGCCGAGGCAGCCGAAAACGAAAACGCGACCGGCACCGAAGCGATCGGCCAGTGCGCCAGCACCGATGCAACCCAGGCTGAGGAAGACGATGGCCAGGCTGTTGGCCTGCAACGCGGTGGTTGGCGAGAAGTGATAGACCGTTTGCAGCACGGTCGGGGTCATCAGGATCACCACGACCACGCCGGCCGACAGCAACCAGGTCAGCAGCATCGAAATCGCGATCGCGCCGCGGTGATCACGCAGCACCGCGCGCAGCGGTACTTCTTCGGCCAGTGCCTTGCGCTGCTGCAGCTCGGCGAACACCGGGGTTTCGTGCAGCCAGCGGCGCAGGTACACGGAGAACAGGCCGAACACACCGCCCAGCAGGAACGGGATCCGCCATGCGTAGTCGGAGACTTCCGCCGGCGTATAAATGCTGTTGATCGCCGTGGCGACCAGCGAGCCGAGCAGAATACCGGCAGTCAAGCCGCTGGTGAGCGTGCCGCAGGCGTAGCCGATGTGTTTTTGCGGGACGTGTTCGGAAACGAAGACCCACGCCCCCGGCACTTCCCCGCCGATCGCCGCGCCCTGAATGACGCGCATCAACAACAGCAGGATCGGTGCCCAGATGCCGATCTGCGCATACGTTGGCAACAGGCCCATGATCAGGGTCGGCACGGCCATCATGAAAATGCTCAGGGTGAACATCTTCTTGCGCCCCAGCAGGTCGCCGAAGTGCGCCATGACGATGCCGCCCAGCGGCCGGGCGAGGTAGCCGGCAGCGAAGATGCCGAACGTCTGCATCAGCCGCAGCCACTCGGGCATGTCGGCCGGGAAGAACAGCTTGCCGACCACGGTGGCGAAGAATACGAAGATGATGAAATCGTAAAATTCCAGCGCCCCGCCAAGGGCGGACAGCGACAGGGTCTTGTAGTCATTGCGGGTCAACGGTCGTGCGGGTTGCTCGGGCTGCGCGAGGCTCGAAGGCGCTGTGGTCATGGCAAGGGCTTCTCTTATAGTCGAATCTGTCGCCACAACAACGCTGGCGGTGGCTCGGACAGGTTCGGCACCATAGCAAATTGTTCGAAAAAGCACATAGAGGCGCGTAATTGACGGTCGAAATCAGAACCGGACGGTCGTCGTGGAGTCTACCGACCGATATACTCGCCACCTGCGCAGGTTTTGTAAGAGGTTGCTGTGCGAAAACGTTGTTGGCCCGCCCTTTGCTCGGGATTTAGCCTTTTTCGCAGAGTTTCCCTTTAGGCGCCTGATGGAAAACGTGACGAACGCAGTGTGTTCGGTGTTGAATCGTTTTTCCCGAAGACGGCTACCACCCGCAATACCCACGAAGAGTCACGGGTCAGAGGCCCCTCGGCATGATAGAGCTCGAACAAGAAGATCCGATCCCACAGGGCGACCTGGCCCTGCAAATCACCGCGCTCCCGCGCGAAACCAACGGCTTTGGCGATATTTTCGGCGGCTGGCTGGTCGCGCAGATGGACCTGGCTGGCACCGCCATGGCCAGTCGCGTCGCCGGCGGCCGTGTCGCCACGGTAGCGATCGACCGCATGGCGTTTCTGGTGCCGGTGGCCGTTGGCGCGCAGTTGTCCTTTTATACCCAGACCCTGGAAATCGGCCGCAGCTCGATCCAGATGATGGTCGAAGTGTGGAGCGATGACCCACTGTCCAGCGAATGGCGCAAGGTCACCGAAGCGGTCTTCGTCTTCGTCGCCATCGACGGCAGCGGTCGCACCCGTTCGGTGCCGCCACGCGCGCGTTAAACCTCGCGGCCGTTTTGCGGTCGATAGTCGTCCCCAGTGTCTGATCGAGAGTTGCCCATGAACACGCCCAACGTTGAAGCCGTGAAACAGGATGAACTGAACTGCTGGCGCATCCGCCACGGCAAGGCCGAAGTGCTGGTGGCCCAGCAAGGCGCGCACATCCTCAGTTACCAGGTCGACGGCCAGCCGCCGATCATCTGGCTCAACGACAAGGCCGACTTCAAGACTGGCAAGAGCATCCGTGCCGGCGTACCGGTGTGCTGGCCGTGGTTCGGCAAGTTCGAACGCAACCCGCAGAGCGTGCAGGCCATGTACACCGGCGCACAGCCGGCCCCCGCGCACGGTCTGGTGCGGGCGATGGATTGGGAACTGGGCGGCATCGAGTCGGAGGCTGACGGCGTCAAGGTCGAGTTCAAACTGCCCTACCCGGAAGGTGGCCTGCCGGGCTGGCCCCACGAAGTCGATCTGACCCTGACTTTGCATCTGGCAGATCAGTTGAGCTACAGCCTGACCAGCCACAACCACGGCACCGACAGCGTGACCCTCAGCCAGGCGCTGCACACGTATTTCGCCGTCAGTGACGTGCGTAACGTGCAGGTCGACGGTGTCGCCGGGCTGGATTACATCGAGACCCTGGACGACTGGAACATTGCCAGCCAGCAAGGCGATCTGCAGTTTGCCGGCGAAACCGACCGCATCTACCTCGACGCGCCGCCGCAACTGAGCATTGTCGATCCGACCCGGGAACGACGCATCGAGCTGACCTCGACGGGTTCGCGCACGGCGGTGATCTGGAACCCGTGGATCGACCGCGCCGCCGCATTGCCGGACATGGACAACGATGGCTGGCAGCGCATGCTGTGCATCGAGACCGCGAATGTGATGGATGACATCGTCACCCTCGCACCGGGGGCGAGCCATACGATGGGTGTCAGCGTCGCCGCGACACCGCTCTAAGCTACACCGCTATACGAAATGTGGGAGCCAGCCTGCTGGCGATGGCGTTGTGTCAGGCAACGGAAAAGTCTCTGACAGACCGCTATCGCCAGCAGGCTGGCTCCCACAGTTGGTTTGGGGTGGCTGTTAGAGATCAGCTTCCTGCACCACCCGCACCTTGTCCGCCTCCAGCGCATACGCCGCATCGGCCAGGTCGTTGCTGACCTTCTCGATTTTCAGCGTGCCGGTCACCCACAACGGCGTGTAGATATCGTCCAGCTTCAAACCCTTCGGATAACGCACCAGCACCAGCTGATTCGGCGGCGGTGGCGGCACGTGGATGCACGCGCCCGGATACGGCACGAGGAAAAACAGCGTGCTGCGGCCCTTGGCGTCGGACTCCAGCGGCACCGGGTAACCCCCGATGCGGATGTGCTTGTCATTCATCGACGCCACGGTTTTGGTCGAGTACATCACCGCCGGCAGACCTTTGGCCTGCTTCATTCCGCCCTTCTCGGTGAAGGTGCCGGTGGCTTCCGGGGTGTTGTGGTCGATTTCAGGCATGGCCTCGAGGGCTTTCTGATCCGACTTGGGCATCAGTTCGAGCCAGTCGGTTTCCGGCAGTTCGCCGGCGTGGGCCAAACCGCTGCCCAGCAAGAGGAGAGTCAACAAAAGACGGCGCATGAAGGTGCTCGGCATAGAAAGGAAGGAACGTTGAATCGCCGAGCATTCTAGCCCTCCCGGCCAGTTTGGCAGAGAGGGCTTTGTCGCTTTGGATCAGTTCTTTTTGATCAGGCCGTAGATCACCAGCAGCACGATCGCACCAACCAGCGCACCGATGAAACCGGCACCCTCGCCCGCCTGATAAATGCCCAGAGCCTGGCCGCCATAAGTGGCCGCCAGCGAACCGCCGATACCGAGCAGGATGGTCATGATCCAGCCCATGCTGTCATTGCCCGGTTTCAGGAACCGCGCGAGCAGGCCGACGATCAAGCCGATAAAGATGGTTCCGATAATTCCCATGACATTTCCCTCTGATTTGGTAGATATGCGAAAGCCTAGTCAGAGTTTCGCATCCTGCCATGAGAGAACGGCGGTCCCTGAATGGTTCCGCCGTTGTCACATGAAACTGCCGTTACTCGGCAATCAGCGCTTGAACCTTGACGATCTGCGCCTGCAGCGTAGCCATGTCGGCGCAACGCAGGTTGGCGTGACCGACCTTGCGTCCGGCCTTGAAGGCTTTGCCGTAGTGATGCAGGTGGCAGTCTTCAATGGCGATGACCTTCTCCACTGGCGGAACCACGCCGATGAAATTCAGCATGGCGCTCTCGCCGACCTTGGCGGTCGAACCCAGCGGCAGGCCGGCAACGGCGCGCAGATGGTTTTCGAACTGGCTGCACTCGGCGCCTTCGGTGGTCCAGTGCCCGGAGTTGTGCACGCGCGGGGCGATTTCGTTGGCCTTGAGGCCACCGTCGACCTCAAAGAATTCGAACGCCATTACGCCGACGTAATCGAGCTGCTTGAGCACGCGGCTGGAATAGTCTTCCGCCAGTGCCTGCAACGGATGATCGGTGCTGGCCACCGACAATTTGAGAATGCCGCTGTCGTGGGTGTTGTGCACCAGCGGATAGAACTTCGTCTCGCCATCGCGAGCGCGCACGGCGATCAGCGAGACTTCACCGGTGAACGGCACGAAGCCTTCGAGCAGGCAGGCGACGCTGCCCAGCTCGGCGAACGTACCGACCACGTCTTGCGACGTGCGCAGGACTTTCTGGCCCTTGCCGTCATAACCCAGGGTGCGGGTTTTCAGCACGGCCGGCAGACCGATCGCAGCAACAGCGGCGTCCAGATCGGCTTGCGACTGGATGTCGGCGAAGGCCGGGGTCGGAATCCCCAGATCCTTGAACATGCTCTTTTCGAACCAGCGGTCGCGAGCGATGCGCAGGGCTTCGGCACTCGGGTAGACCGGCACGAATTGCGAGAGGAACGCCACGGTTTCGGCCGGGACACTTTCGAATTCGAAGGTCACCAGATCGACTTCATCGGCCAGTTGGCGCAGATGATCCTGATCGCCGTAATCGGCCCGCAGGTGTTCGCCCAACGCGGCGGCACAGGCGTCCGGCGCAGGGTCGAGAAAAGCGAAGTTCATCCCCAGCGGAGTACCCGCCAGGGCCAACATGCGACCCAACTGGCCGCCACCGATTACACCGATCTTCATCTCAACAACCTCAGGCAATACGTGGATCTGGATTGTCCAGGACGCTGTCTGTCTGCTCGGCACGGAAGGTTTTCAGTACCGCGTGGAACTGCGGATGCTTGGCGCCGAGAATGCTCGCCGAGAGCAGGGCGGCGTTGATCGCGCCGGCCTTGCCGATGGCCAGGGTGGCGACCGGAATGCCCGCCGGCATCTGCACGATCGACAGCAGCGAATCGACGCCCGAGAGCATGGCCGACTGGACCGGCACGCCCAGCACCGGCAGGTGGGTCTTGGCCGCGCACATGCCCGGCAAGTGGGCAGCGCCACCGGCACCGGCAATGATTACCTCGATGCCACGGCCTTCAGCCTCTTCGGCGTACTGGAACAGCAGATCCGGGGTGCGGTGGGCAGAGACCACTTTGACCTCGTACGGGATGCCGAGCTTTTCCAGCATATCGGCGGTGTGGCTAAGGGTGGACCAATCGGACTTGGAGCCCATGATCACGCCAACCAGTGCACTCATCGTCGCGCCTCTTCTCTCAGGAGCGCCCGCAGGCGCGTCATAAAACAACAAGCCACGCAGGTTGCGTGGCTTGATTGTACGAAAAATGGCCGGACGTGCCGGCCGAAGGCCGCGCAGTATACCGCAAAGAAAGCAATAAGCAGCCCCCTGCGCGACCATCTGTCTTCTGCCGCAAAAGCCCGGTTTTGTTGACCTTAAGGTCAGCGACAGAACACTGTAAATCCCCTGTAGGAGAGAGCCTGCTCGCGATAGCGGTGGATCAGTCTCATCAACATTGAATGTGCAGACGCAATCGCGAGCAGGCTCACTCCTACAGGGGTTTGTGGTGGGTCAGGAGGATTGTGCAGCGCCGCCTTCGAGCTTGCGCCACAGCAATCGCACGTTGGCCTTGCGCACCAGGGCGCAGCGATACAGGCGAATCTCCAGCGGCACATGCCATTGCGGACCGCCGCAGACCACCAGTTCGCCACGGGCCAACTCGGCGCGCACGCTCAATTGTGGCACCCAGGCGATCCCGAGGCCTTCCAGCGCCATGCTTTTCAGGCTGTCGGCCATGGCGGTTTCGTAGATCGTGGTGAAGCGCAACTGGCGCTGGCGCAGCAGACCGTTCACCGAACGCCCGAGGAACGCCCCGGCGCTGTAGGCCAGCAGCGGCACGCTTGCCTCGCCCTCCAGGTCGAACAACGGCTTGCCCTCGCCGTCCGCCGCGCACACCGGGAGCATTTCGGTCTGGCCCAGATGCAGCGAAGGGAAGATTTCCGGGTCCATCTGCATCGCCGAATCCGGGTCGTAAAACGCCAGCATCAGATCGCAACCGCCCTCGCGCAAGGCGTGCACCGCGTCGCCGACGTTGGTCGCCACCAGCCGCGTGGCGATGTTCAAGCCGTCATTGCGCAATTGCGCGATCCAGCGCGGGAAAAAACCCAGCGCCAGCGAGTGCGCCGCCGCCACCTGCATGACTTCGCCCTGCCCGCCTTCCAGATGATGCAGATGGCGCAGCACTTCGCCGAGCTGTTCAACCACGGTGCGTGCGGTCACTAGAAACAGCTGCCCCGCCGCCGTCAGCTCGACCGGCGTGCGCGAGCGATTGACCAGCGTCAGGCCCAGTGCAGCTTCAAGGCTGCGGATCCGCCGACTGAACGCCGGCTGGGTCACGAAACGCCGTTCTGCCGCCTGCGAGAAGCTGCGGGTGGCGGCCAGAGCACTGAAGTCCTCGAGCCATTTGCTTTCCAGATTCATCACGTCCTCCCGGACACGCACCAAAACAGGTCACACGTCTGCCGCACCAGCGGCGTCACATGGTCATTATGCCGAATGTGCATAGGCCAGCGCTTAACAGCATTGGCCCAAAATTTCCTGCAAGCCTAGCATTCGCAGCGTTCCGGCACAGACCGGGTCCTTATCGAGATGATTTCCATCATGTCCTCCGCTGCATCTTTCCGCACAGAAACCGACCTGCTTGGCGCCCTCGACGTACCGGCGCAAGCGTATTACGGCATCCAGACCCTGCGAGCGGTGAATAACTTCCGTCTCTCCGGCGTTCCGATTTCGCATTACCCGAAACTGGTTGTGGGCCTGGCGATGGTCAAACAGGCCGCCGCTGACGCCAACCGCGAGTTGGGTCACCTGAGCGAAGCCAAGCACGCTGCCATCAGCGAAGCCTGCGCCCGATTGATCCGCGGTGATTTCCACGAAGAGTTCGTGGTCGACATGATTCAAGGTGGCGCCGGTACGTCCACCAACATGAACGCCAACGAAGTGATCGCCAACATTGCGCTAGAGGCAATGGGTCACCAGAAAGGCGAGTACCAGTACCTGCACCCGAATGACGACGTGAACATGGCGCAGTCGACCAACGACGCCTACCCGACGGCCATTCGCCTGGGTCTGCTGCTCGGTCACGACACTCTGCTGGCGAGCCTCGACAGCTTGATCCAGGCCTTCGCGGCCAAGGGCAAAGAGTTCGATCACGTCCTGAAAATGGGCCGTACCCAACTGCAAGACGCCGTGCCGATGACCCTCGGCCAGGAATTCCGTGCCTTCGCCACCACCATGGGCGAAGACCTGGCCCGTCTGAAGACGCTGGCCCCGGAACTGCTCACCGAAGTGAACCTGGGCGGCACCGCGATCGGTACCGGCATCAACGCCGACCCGCGTTATCAAGCACTGGCGGTACAGCGTCTGGCGCTGATCAGCGGCCAACCGCTGGTGCCGGCGGCCGACCTGATCGAAGCGACTTCCGACATGGGCGCCTTCGTGCTGTTCTCCGGCATGCTCAAGCGCACCGCGGTCAAGCTGTCGAAGATCTGCAACGACCTGCGTCTGCTGTCCAGCGGCCCGCGCACCGGCATCAACGAAATCAACCTGCCGGCGCGTCAGCCAGGCAGCTCGATCATGCCTGGCAAGGTTAACCCGGTGATCCCGGAAGCGGTAAACCAGGTGGCGTTCCAGGTCATCGGTAACGACCTGGCGCTGACCATGGCCGCCGAAGGCGGCCAACTGCAACTGAACGTGATGGAACCGCTGATCGCCTTCAAGATCTTCGACTCGATCCGCCTGCTGCAACGCGCCATGGACATGCTGCGCGAGCACTGCATCGTCGGCATCACCGCCAACGAAGCGCGCTGCCGCGAACTGGTCGAACACTCGATCGGGCTGGTCACCGCACTGAACCCGTACATCGGCTACAAAAACGCCACGCGCATCGCCGGCCTCGCCCTTGAAAGCGGCCGCGGCGTGCTGGAACTGGTACGTGAAGAAGGCCTGCTCGACGAAGCCATGCTCGCCGACATCCTGCGTCCGGAAAACATGATTGCCCCGCGTCTGGTTCCGCTCAAAGCCTGAACCGACACGTAACTTGTAGCACCGCTCACCAGGTCGAGGGACTAGACACCTCTCACCTTTTGAGGGCTTGGGGACCTGTTCCCCGAGCCCTTTTTTTTAACCGTTTGAAGGACAAACGTCTTCTGTGGGAGTGAGCCTGCTCGCGATGAACGATGACGCGGTGTGCCATGAGAACCGCAGCGCCTGCATCGCGAGCAGGCTCACTCCTGCAAAAGCCCGGCGCCGGTTACGCCGGGTGTTTCAACGCTTCGTTTCGTCGCTTGCACCACAACCGTGCAGACGGGCGCGCCACTGATCGGTATAGTGCCGCCCCTCTTCGCGTGAGCGGTCGTCGGTAACGAGGCCATAACCCATGCGAAACCCGAACTAATAACAAAACCCGCGATATGGATCCGGGACGAAACCTTCGCCTCACCCGTTGTGCCGTGCGCACAGCGGTGTAACACGATGTTTCTCCGATCCAGCATTTGCTCTCACAAAAAACAGCGAGGAAAAATCCATGCTCGAAGTCATCAACGACTTCCTCTCAGGGAAAGTACTGATCGTGCTCATTGTCGGGCTCGGTAGCTACTTCACGATTCGCTCGCGTTTCGTTCAACTGCGCCACTTCTTCCATATGTTTGCGGTGTTCCGCGACAGCCTCAAAGGCAGCGCCGGGCAACTCAGCTCATTCCAGGCCTTGATGCTCAGCCTCGCCGGCCGCGTAGGCGCGGGTAACATCGCTGGTGTCGGCATCGCCGTGACCCTTGGTGGTCCGGGTGCGGTGTTCTGGATGTGGGTGACCGCACTGGTCGGCATGTCCAGCAGCTTCTTCGAGTGCACCCTGGCCCAGGTCTACAAGCGCGCCGATGGTGACGGTCTGTACCGTGGTGGCCCGGCCTATTACATCCAGCATGGCCTCAAGCTTAAAGGCATGGCGGTGGTGTTCTCCATTCTGCTGCTGGTCACCTACGGCTTCGCCTTCATTGGCCTGCAGTCCTACACCGTGACGCACTCGCTGCAGAATGCCTTCGAGTTCAACCCACAACACACCGGTATCGTACTGGCCGTGCTGCTGGCCATCACCTTCATCGGCGGCATCAAGCGTATCGCTTCGGTGTCCGACCTGTTGGTACCGATCAAGACGCTGGCCTATATCGGCGTGACCCTGTACGTGATCGGCACCCAGATCGAACACGTGCCAGCGATGCTGGAAACCATCTTCAAAAGCGCCTTCGGTCTAGACCCGGCCTTTGCCGGCCTGCTCGGCAGCGCCATCGTCATGGGCGTAAAGCGTGGCGTGTTCGCCAACGAAGCGGGCCTGGGCAGTGCGCCGAACGTCGCCGCCGTGGCGGCCGTCAAGCACCCGGGCGCGCAGGGCGTGGTCCAGGCATTCAGCGTGTTCCTCGACACCTTCGTGATCTGCACCTGCACCGCGCTGCTGATTCTGCTGTCGGGCTTCTACACCCCGGGTTTCGAAGGTGACGGCATTGTCCTGACCCAGAACTCGCTGGCCGCCGTGGTCGGTGACTGGGGTCGCATGTTCGTCAGCGTCGCGCTGTCGCTGTTCGTCTTCACCTGCATCCTCTACAACTACTACCTGGGCGAGAACAGCCTGCAATTCCTCACCCGCAACCGCGCCGCACTGATGATTTTCCGAGGTCTGGTGCTGGCACTGGTGGTGTGGGGTTCGATGCAGGACCTCACGACCGTATTCGCCTTTGCCGACATCACCATGACCTGCCTGGCGTTCGTTAACCTGCTGGCCCTGGCCATGCTGTTCAAGGTCGGCATGCGCGTCATGCGCGACTACGATGAGCAGCGTCGCGCCGGCGTCAAGCAGCCGGTGTTCGACTCGAGCAAATTCCTCGATCTGGATCTGGATCGCAACGCCTGGCCGGCCAACCCGCCAGCAGCTGCAGGCAAGACCGAAGCCGAGCCGCAAGGCGTACCTGCCGCGCAACGCTGACAGGTGAATGACGGGCGCATCCCCTGCGCCCGTCAGTTATTGTGGTGCAATAACTTGTAGGAGTGAGCCTGCTCGCGAATGCTATCCGTCAGTTGATACAAGGCTGACTGACACATCGCTTTCGCGAGCAGGCTCGCTCCCACAGGGCCCTCATCGTTTCGGAGAATCCCATGAATTCGTCGACTTATCCCGCCGCCCAACACGTCATGGTGCTCTACACCGGTGGCACCATCGGCATGCAGGCCAGCGCCAACGGTCTGGCCCCGGCGTCCGGTTTCGAAGCGCGCATGCGCGAATATCTGCACAGTCAGCCGGAGCTGGTCGTGCCGCAGTGGCGCTTTCGCGAGATGTCGCCGCTGATCGACAGCGCCAACATGACCCCTGACTATTGGCAGCAACTGCGCGATGCGGTGGTCGATGCCGTCGACGTGCAGGGTTGCGACAGCGTATTGATCCTGCATGGCACCGACACGCTGGCGTACAGCGCGGCGGCGATGAGCTTTCAACTGCTCGGCCTGCAGGCTCGCGTGTGCTTCACCGGTTCGATGCTGCCCGCCGGCGTTACCGACAGCGATGCCTGGGAAAACCTCAGTGGCGCACTGGTCGCTCTCGGCCAGGGGCTGGCGCCCGGCGTGCATTTGTACTTCCACGGCGAACTGCTGCCGCCAACCCGTTGCGCGAAGGTGCGCAGCTCCGGCCGTCATCCGTTCAAGCGTCTGGAGCGTCAGGGCGGCGGTCTCAAAGCCCCTTCGATTCCAGCGTCGTTGCACTACAACCAGCCGAAACAACTGGCCAAGGTTGCCGTGCTGCCGTTGTTTCCGGGCATCAGCGCCGAAAATCTAAACGGCTTGCTCGACAGCGGCATTCAAGGATTGGTGCTGGAATGCTACGGCAGCGGCACCGGGCCGAGCGATAACCCTGAGTTCCTCGCCAGCCTTGGTCGGGCACGGGATAACGGTGTTGTGGTGGTAGCGGTCACGCAGTGCCATGAAGGTGGCGTCGAGCTGGATGTGTATGAGGCGGGTAGTCGCTTACGCGGTGCTGGTGTGCTGTCCGGTGGTGGCATGACCCGGGAAGCGGCGTTCGGTAAGTTGCAAGGTTTGCTAGGCGCCGGACTGGACACTGCCGAGGCGAGACAGTTGATCGAGTTGGATCTTTGCGGTGAACTGGCAGCGCATGTGGGCTAAGTCCAGGTTACCAAAGCCGCATTGAGTCGCGAGCCGCTCTCCCTGAACCTCAAAGGGAGCGGCTCATAGCAACTATGCGTTTTTCGTTACTACAAACTTACCCGTTATACTTTCTGGAATATCTTCATGAGCAAAACGGGCTTCGATCTCACCGTAATAATGCCCCTTCTCCGCCCCTCGATTTATTTCTAACTTTGATACTGACTGCGCTGGAACAAAGGCAAGGTCTTTAAAGATAAAAACATTTGCAAACTCGCCATTCTTTAGCGTTACAGAATAGACGCCTTGCTGCCCAAACGACGCCACAATGAGACTTGGATCATTGGGATCCACATCACACTTGAAAGCGAGAAAAGATTCCGGCTGGGTACTGCCGTCGATAAATGCCGTCAACTCGCCAGATACTTCTACTCCAGCGGCTCCAATTTTCACATTCGATTTATTGTCAGCCATGATTAACTCCTCTCAGGGAAACTATAATGCCGCCGGCCTGAAGCCAGTCCAGTTGATAGAGATGATTGAATATCTTACTGGAACGTAGCTTATGCGTTGTTGACTGTGAATTCCCCGCCGGTTAGATTCCAGCTTGAACCCGGCGCCGAAATAACTGCTTGAAGAGTCCCTTCGTAACCACCATCATCCTTTGTAGCCACCCTGATCTTGCCACCGCTCCAGGAAACATGTTCACTATTAACGCTATAACTGACATTCACACTCGAATCACCTTCGATATATACAAGCTCCTGCCCCAATTTCTCTTTCGGAAATCTTGTACTAACCACGCCAGTGTGCGAACTGGCATCACCAAACATAAAGACCAGACTTCCACTAATATCAAACAACTGAAACGCTCTAAGCGTTTCCTGCTTACCATTGACTATAACGCTTAACTCTCCTGTTACAGCCTTATTTTCAGACTTTGACTTTTCATTCGACGAACCAGTCATGGCGCACGCTCCCTTCAATACTTGATTAACGAAACTTCCAAAACAAAACTAGACCCGAAAAAGCAACCGGTCAAGAAAAAAACAAACAACAAATTCGTACTTTCTAAAAGCATCCTAATTCAGACGAGCGGGCATTTTTGCGTCGAAAACCTGTCAACTATTACAGTGCCATTCACAAAGAAAAAAGAATAACCTGAGGTGCACGACATGCTGTGCTATTTATTACAAGCCATTAACAGTATCTTGTTCTTATTTGCACAAGCGGCGACCAACTTGATTGAACCAACTAATCGACCTAGCATGGCGGCACGTAACTTGCTGTGATTCCACGGTCTGTTTCCGGAAGATGCCCATGCTCCACTCCCACCTCACCACCCTCAACGCGGTCTCGCTGATTCTCAACACCTTCAAGGCCGAAGGCTTGTCGAGCGAGGCGTTGCTGGCCGGCAGCGGCATCACCGCCGCGGATTTGCAACGGGCCGACACACGCATCACCACCAATCAGGAGATGCAGGTCTGCGCCAACGCGGTCGCACTCAAGCGGGACATTGGCCTGGAACTGGGACGGCGCATGCATGTTTCCTGCTACGGCATCCTCGGGTACGCCTTGCTCACGTGTGCCACCTTCGGTGACGCATTGCGCTTGGCGATTCGTTATCCGGCGCTGCTGGGAACACTTTTCGAGTTGAGCCTTGAAGATGACGGCGAGCGCATCTGGTTTGCCGCCGCCGATTACCGTGAGAGCCCGGCCATGGCAGTGTTCAACGCCGAATTCTGCCTGGTCTCGCTGAAGGTCATTTGCGATGACTTGCTCGGGCATTCATTGCCACTGCTCGCGACACGCTTCGAACATGCCGCGCCGGACTACCGCGACAGTTACGCCGAGCATTTCGATGCGCCGCTGCACTTCGGTGCCGGGGACAATGCGTTCGCCTTCGAGCGCCAATGGCTGGACCAACCGCTGCCATTGGCCGACAGCATTACCCATCAAGCCATGGCCGAGCGCTGCCGCAAACAGAACCTTGAATTCACCGGACGCCAGGCCTGGCTCGGACGGATTCGGCAGTTGCTCAGCGCGCAGTTGAACGCCGCGCCAGGGCTCGACGGTCTGGCGCAGCAAATGAAATGCTCACCGCGCACTTTGCGCCGACACCTCAAGGACATGGGCAGCAGCTACCAGGAACTGCTCGATGAGCTGCGTTTCGAGCGGGCCAAGCAGATGCTGTGTGAGGATCAGTTGCCGATCTACCGCATCGCCGAGACTTTGGGGTTCAGCGAGACCGCAAGTTTCCGCCATGCGTTTGTGCGCTGGAGCGGTGTGGCGCCGAGCCAGTTTCGCCCACACTGAGGACAGAATGTAGCAGTGAGCCTGCTCGCGATTGCGGTGTATCAGAAAGCTTTATTGGTAACTGACAGACCGCTATCGCGAGCAGGCTCACTCCTGCAGGGGCCTTGTTCCAAGCGCCGATGGAGGGTGGATTCAAATCGAAGGGGCGAATTGCGGACACAGCTTTTGGCCAGATCCATCCCCTTTTGGCCGCTCCTGCCGTTCTCCGATTGACCTTGCGCCGCAACACTGAAGGCCACCGAACCAGCCTTGCGGAGAACAACAAATGCTGACGATCTACTCGGACGATCACCACCTGCACCATGGCCGCTGCGAGCTCATCGATGGACAGCTCAAACCCTGCTTCGAGATGCCTTCACGCGCCGACCATGTTTTGCAGCGAGTGAAAAGCCAGAACCTCGGCCCGGTTGAAGCACCGCAGGATTTCGGTCTGGAGCCGATCGCACGCATTCATGACCGCGACTATCTGGACTTCTTCAAGGGCGCCTGGGCGCGCTGGACCGAATTCAATACCGACGGCGACTTGCTGCCGTACACCTGGCCGGCGCGCACCCTGCGCGCGATCAAACCGACCAGCCTGCATGGCCAGCTCGGTTACTACAGCTTCGACGGCGGCGCACCGATCACGGCCGGGACCTGGCAAGCAGCCTACAGCGCAGCGCAAGTGGCGCTGACCGCGCAAGCCGCGATCCAGCGCGGCGCACGCAGCGCCTTCGCCCTGTGCCGTCCACCGGGACACCACGCCGCCAGTGACCTGATGGGCGGATATTGCTACCTCAACAACGCCGCTATCGCCGCGCAGGCGTTCCTCGATCAGGGCCACACGAAGGTTGCGATCCTTGACGTCGATTACCACCACGGCAACGGTACCCAATCGATTTTCTATCAGCGCAGCGACGTGCTGTTCACCTCGATCCACGGCCACCCGGAAGCGGAATTTCCGTTCTTCCTCGGCTATGACGACGAACGTGGCGAAGGCGCTGGTGAAGGCTTCAATTTCAACTATCCGTTGCCGGCCGGTTCCGGTTGGGACGCGTGGAGTGCCGCGCTGGAGCGGGCCTGCAAGGAAATCGAAGGTTACGGCGCCGACGTCATCGTCGTGTCGCTCGGCGTCGACACCTTCAAGGACGATCCGATCTCACAATTCAAGCTCGACAGCCCCGATTACCTGGCCATGGGCAAACGCATCGCCGCGCTTGGCAAGCCGACCCTGTTTGTCATGGAGGGTGGCTATGCCGTGGAAGAAATCGGCATCAACGCGGTGAACGTGCTGGAAGGTTTCGAGCGATAAATCCCATCATCTTCAAGCAATAAATGACCCGCCGACGCGGGTCTTTCTTGTCCCCGCGCGTTGTTTTCTAAGCCCGCCACGCCTGCCGCAAGCGGGTCAGCGCCGCTTTGATCGCAGGTTCCGGCACAGCGGCAAAACCCAGCACCAGCCCGGCGCGCTGATCCGCCGGGGTGCTGGAGTCCGGGAGCCAGTAACCGCTCAAGCCATTGATTTCCACCTCGACGCGGGCGGCCTGTTCAATCAGTTGCCGCTCGCGTTCGAGGCTATCGACGACCACGGTCAAATGCAGCCCGGCCGAGACGGCGGGCAATTCGCCCACGCCTTCAATCTCACGCGGCCAACCGTCGAGCAGCGTATTGCGGCGGCTCAGTGCGGCCCGGCGCATGCGCCGGATGTGCCGCTGGAAATGCCCGGCGGCCATGAACTCGGCCATCACCGCTTGAGTGCTGACTTCGGAGTGCCGGACGTCCACTGCGCGGCGTTGCGAGAAGCCATCTACCAATGCCGGCGGCAACACCAGATAACCGAGACGCAATGCCGGGAACGCGACCTTGCCGAACGTGCCGACATAAAGCACGCGCCCCTGGCGATCGAGTGCTGCCAACGGTGCCAGCGGCGCCCCGGTGTAACGGTACTCACCATCGTAGTCGTCCTCGACGATCCAGCCTTGGCTGCGCTCGGCCCACGCCAGCAATTCCAGGCGCCGCGCCAGGCTCATCACCACGCCGGTCGGGTACTGGTGGGAGGGCGTTACGTAAGCGACGCGGCAGTCGCCGCTGGCGGATAACGCCGAGCAATCCATGCCCTCGGCGTCCACCGCGATGCCCTGCAAATGAGCGCCCGCCACGGCGAAGGCGTGACCGGCGGCGCGGTAACCCGGATTTTCGATCGCGACACTGTCCCCAGGCTCCACCAGCAACTGTGCACAAAGGCTGATGCCCTGTTGTGCACCGCTGGTGATCACAATTTGTTCAGCCGAGCACTGCATACCGCGCGAGCTGCGCAGGTACGCAGCGATCATCGCGCGCAGACGCTGATCGCCGGAAGGATCGCCGTAGCACAACTGTTCCAGGTCCGGCTTGCGCCAGAAAGCCGCATTCAGCTTGGCCCACACGTCAAACGGGAATAGATCAAATGCCGGAACGCCGACCCGAAATGCCCGGGGCGGACCACTCGGCGGTCGCGGCAAATGGTTGCCTTCAATGCGCAAAAAACCGCCACTGTGGATAACTTTATTGGATGAAACCACAGGCAAATCCAGCCAATTTGTGGATAAGGCTGTGGGTAAGCCTGTTGAAAACCCTGTGGACAGTTTTGTGGATAGTTTTTTCGCCAGCGCCGCTGCCGGCACTAATTGCGCAACGTAAGTACCGTCGCCCACGCGCCCTTCGATAAACCCTTCGGCATAGAGCTGATCATAAGCCCGCACCACGCTGTTGCGGGAAATCCCCAGCGCTGCCGCCAGATCACGACTGGCCGGCAACCGCGTGCCGCTCCCCAGGCGTCCATCCAGAACCCGCAGGCGCAGCGCCTGGTAAAGCTGGCGGCTTAGACCCAGACGGCGATCGAGTTCGATACCGGCCGGATTGAACGGCATGGACAACAGCGCTGAATCAGGCATGACAATGGACCTATTAAATTGGTCAGCAATGGCTCTTACAACAGACCAATAGCCTGCCTAGGATGCGGGCATTCGCCAAGGAAATTCTGTCATGTATACACCCCGCGCCTTTGCCATCGAAGAACTGTCCCAATTGCACGAATTGATCCTCGCCACCCGCCTCGCCATTCTCGTCAGCCATGGCGAAAACGGCCTGCAGGCCAGCCACGTGCCGGTGCTGCTGCATCGCGAACAAGGCGAATACGGCACGCTGTACGGGCATCTGGCCAAGGCCAACCCGCAGTGGAAAGACTTGCGCGACGGTGCCGAAGCCATGTTGATCTTTGCCGGCGCCGACGCCTACGTCAGCCCGGGCTTCTACCCGAGCAAGGCCGAGCACGGCAAAGTCGTGCCGACCTGGAATTACATCGCCGTCCACGCCTACGGGCATGCCGAGACCTTCAGCGATGGCGGGCGCCTGCTCGACATCGTCAGCACCCTCACCGACCGCCACGAAGCCGGGCAGGCGCAACCCTGGGCCGTCGCCGACGCGCCTGCCGATTATATTGACGGCATGCTCAAGGCCATCGTCGGTTTTGCCATTCCGATCGAACGCCTCGAAGGCAAACGCAAGCTCAGCCAGAACCGCAGTGCCGAAGACGTTGCCGGGGTGCGCGACGGCCTCGCCGCCAGCCCGGACGTCAACGATCAAACCCTCGCCCGCTTGATGCGTTAAGGAAATCACCATGAGTCAGATCGACATTCGCCCGGTCAGCGCCGCTGACCATGCTGCGTGGCTGCCGTTGTGGCAGGCGTACCTGCGTTTCTACAACACCGAACTGGCGGACAGCGTGACGCACAGTACCTGGCAGCGCTTTCTCGAGCCCAGCGAGCCCACCCATGCCGCGTTGGCCTGGGCCGACGGCAAGGCGGTGGGCATGGTGCATTACATCTATCACCGTTCGAACTGGAGCATAGAAAACGCCTGCTACCTGCAGGATTTGCTGGTGGTTCCTGAAACCCGTGGCAGTGGCGTCGGCCGGCTGCTGATCGAACACGTCTACGCCACCGCCAAGGTCGACGGCTGTGGCAAAGTCCATTGGTTGACCCACGAAACCAACGCCACGGCGATCCAGCTCTACGAACGGATCGCCGAACGCCCGGGCCTTATCCAGTTTCGCAAAGCCCTTTAAGGAGACGCGCACATGACCGCTTCACTCGCTGACTGGAAAGGCGTCCCCGCCCCCACCGCCACCCTGCTGGAAGGCCGCTTCATCCGCCTGGAAAAACTTGACCCGGCGCGGCATGCCGATGAGCTGTACGCCGCCCTCGAAGGCCCCGGTGCCGACCCGAAACTCTGGGATTATTTGCCGTACGGCCCGTTTCCCGAGCGTGGTGCATTCAATGACTGGCTGAACAATCACGCGGCCAACAGCGACCCGTATTTTTTCAGCGTTGTCGATCGGGCAACCGGTCAGGTGCAGGGCATTCTCAGCCTGATGTCGATTGTCCCGGCGCAGGGTCGCATCGAAATCGGTCACGTCACGTTCGGTGCGCCGATGCAGCGCTCGCCGAAAAGCACCGAGGCGGTGTATCTGCTGGGCCAATATGCCTTTGAGCTCGGTTATCGCCGTCTCGAATGGAAATGCAACAACGGCAACGCCCGCTCCAGATACGCCGCCGAGCGTTTGGGTTTCAGCTTCGAAGGGGTGTTCCGTCAGCACATGGTGGTCAAAGGCCAGAACCGCGACACCGCGTGGTATTCGATCCTGGATTCGGAGTGGCCGGCGATTGGCGCAGGCTTCGAACGCTGGTTGAGCGATGACAATCAGACGCCGACCGGTCAGGTCAAAGGTCTGGCCGAGTGCCGAACCTAGTCTTCACAGACGCCCCTGTGGGAGCGAGCCTGCTCGCGAAGACGGCGGATCAGTCATCTTTGCATCGACTGACCCAACGCTTTCGCGAGCAGGCTCGCTCCTACAATTGGCCGGGTATGGCTCAACGACGCAGTTGCTGCGCCAGCACCGCGATGTGCTCCGGGCCAATGCCGCAGCAACCGCCCAGATGACTGGCGCCGCGCTGCTGCCAATCCCGCGCCCACTGCAAGTATCCCGGCGGGTCGAGGTCTTCGCGCAACGGGTCGAGCCCATCGTTGGCCGTGGCTTCCTTGGGCTGTGGCGGAAACGCATTGGCGTAGGCGCCGATATGGATGCTCACCCCGAGACGCTCGAAGGTCGCTCGCGCCGCGTCAATCGCTGCGCCGATGACTTCCGGCTGGCTGCAATTGAACAGCAGCGTCTCCACACCCAGTTCAGCCGCCACCGCCGCCGCTTCAGCGACCGGCTCACCGGAACGCAGGCGCGGCACTTCATCGGTGTCTTCATCTTTCAAGGTAAACGACAGCCAGAACGCCTTGCCATCCTTCGGTAATCCGGCGTGGATGGCTCGGGCTTCGACGGTCGAGCTCTGGGTTTCCGCCAGCCACAGATTCACGTGCGGCGTCAGGCCCTGAACCAATGGCGTCAGCAACTCGCTGACTCGCGACGCCTCGAACAGATCCGGGCGATAGGAGCCAAACAGCGGCGGCAATGAACCCGCCACGCGCACGGACTGACCCGAGGCTTGTACCGCGCGTTGCGCCAGCTCGCCGGCCAATGCCGCCAGCGCCTGGCCTTCAGCGGCGAAGCGTGCTTCGCCGATATGGAACGGCACCACGGCGTAGCTGTTGGTGGTGATCACGTTGGCGCCACTGGCGATGTACGCGGCATGCACCGCCTCGACCGCCTGCGGTGCTTCGCTCAACGCCAGCGCTGACCACTCTGGCTGACGAAACGGCGCCCCGGCGCGCTGCAACTCACGGCCCATGCCGCCATCGAGAATCACTGTGCTTGCTGCGCCCATATGCTTTTCACTCATATGCTTATGAAAAAAACTCACTACCAGAGTCTTTGTTATAACTATTTAATGCTCACCATTCGGTTAATGACAACCTCTTTTTTTGCTCAGGGATCGCCCGTGAAACTGCAACCATTACTGGCTCTGGGCCTGACCCTGCTCGCCGCTTCGACACAGGTTTTTGCCGGCGCCACGCTGGATCGCATCGAGCAGAACAAAGAACTGGTCAGCGTGCTGATGGAAAGCTACCCACCGTTCTCGTTTCTCAATGATCAGAACCAGCTCGACGGTTTCGACGTCGATGTCGCCAAAGCCGTCGCCGACAAACTGGGCGTGAAACTGCGCCTGGAGACGCCATCCTGGGATATCATTGCAGCCGGACGCTGGAGCGGGCGTTACGACATCTGCATCTGCTCGATGACACCGAGCAAGGCCCGCGCCGAAGTCTTCGATTTTCCGGTCGAGTATTACGCCTCGCCGGCGGTGATCGTGGTCAACGCCAAGGATGATCGCATTCACGGGGCCAAGGACCTGAGCGGCAAGAAAGTCGGCCTGACCAGCGCCTCCAGTTACGAAAGCTATCTGAACAAGAACCTGGTCATCGAAGGTGCCGAAGACACGCAGCTGCAGTATCCGTTCGAGGATGTGCAGATCGCCCCGTACGACACCGACAACGTCGCGTTTCAGGATCTGGGGCTCGGCGCCGGCGTGCGTCTTGATGCAATCCTCACCAACCTGGTCACCGCGCAGCCACGCCTGAATCAGGACAAACGCTTCAAGCTGGCCGGCGCGGCGTTGTACTCCGAGCCGAATTCGGTGGCCATCGAAAAGGGCGACGCGCAGTGGGACGCGAAAGTCCGTGAGGTGTTCGCGCAGCTCAAGCAGGACGGCACCCTGAGCCAGTTGTCGCAAAAATGGATCGGCGCCGATATCAGTCAATGACTTCTTTCCAGACACCGCCACAGCCACCGCAACCGGTAGTTGAATCCCGCTTGCAGCGCCTGTTCGGTTTTCGCACACGGCTGTACCTGACATGGGCTGCGCTGTTCTGCCTGTTCGCCGGATTCTTCCTGAGCTTCGATCTGAAGTTCTCGATCATCCTCGACAAGCTGCCCAACCTCGTCGGCTTGCATCTGGCGCCCAACGGCTTTCTGCAAGGGGCGGCGCTGACGCTGTTTCTGTGTTTGTGCTCGATTGTCGCCTCGTCGCTGCTGGGCTTCGTCACGGCACTGGCGCGCCTGTCGAGCAGTGCCGTGGCGTTCGGCATCGCCAGTTTCTACACCTCGTTCTTTCGCGGCACACCGCTGCTGATCCAGATCCTGCTGATCTACCTCGGCCTGCCGCAACTGGGCCTCGTCCCCGGTGCGATTGTCGCGGGCATCATCGCCCTGTCACTGAACTATGGCGCCTACCTCAGCGAGATCTTTCGCGCCGGCATTCTCGGCGTCGATCACGGCCAACGCGAAGCATCGCTGGCACTGGGTATGCGTGAAACGGTGATCTTCTGGCGCATCACCCTGCCCCAGGCCATGCGCACCATCATTCCGCCGACCACGAATCAGTTCATTTCGATGCTCAAGGACTCGTCACTGATCTCGGTGATGGGCGTCTGGGAAGTGATGTTCCTCGCCCAGTCGTACGGCCGCTCGAGCTATCGCTATATCGAAATGCTCACCACCGCGGCGATCATCTATTGGCTGATGTCGATCGGGCTGGAGCTGATTCAGGCGAAGATGGAACGGCATTACGGCAAGGCGTACGTGCGACGTAGTTGAAACAGTAAACAAAATGCAGATCATGACGTCGCCAGCTTAGACGCCGCGCAAAATAATGCAGATCGCCTCCGACATCATTCTGTAAAAACCCCTCGCTATACAGGACGGCCCGTCCATAAGAAAAAGGCCGTCTCTTCATGCCGTTTCCGCCACAGCGCCTGTCTCTCGCTATTGCCCTGCTGATCACCGCCACCACTGCTCACGGTAAAACCGTGCAGATCAACACCGCCACCACCGCCTCGCAAACCTTGGGCGGCAGCGACACGCTGACGATTTCGGCGCCGGGCAGTATCACCAACAGCGGCAAGGCCGTGAGCCTGAAAGACAGCACCAGCGGTGCCGGTGTGGTGATCGATAACGCCGGCAAGATCATTTCCAGCGGTGGCCGGGCCATCGACAGCAGTGGCGATGAGAGCAAGGCGCGCAATTACGCGATCTACAACCGCAGTGGCGGGCAGATTCTGGGGGCCAACGATGCGTTGCGCATCGACAGCAACTTCGTCAGCGGCAGCCTGTTGATCGACAACAGCGGGGTGATTCGTTCGACCACCGGCCAGGGCCTGGATCTTGACGCGCTGCGCAGCGACGCGGTGAAGACTACAATCATCAATCGCGCCGGCGGGCTAGTTCGCGGCGAGGCCAGCGACGGCGTGAAGACCGGCGCCAACGCCAGCCTCACCAATTACGGTGAGATCTCCACGGGCGATTCGCACAACGCCGATCAGAAGTTCGACGGCGTCGACATCGACACCGCCAGCGGCGTGTCGATCAGCAACTACGGGGTAATTTCCGGCGGTCGTCACGGCATAACCACCGACCTCGGCGCGACCTTGATCAACTACGGTCAGATCACCGGGCGCAACGGTTCCGGGTTTGGCTCCGACGGCGATGGCACGGTGATCAACCACGGCACCATCACCGGCGCGTATTCGGGCCTGCAAGAGAACGGCGACGGCGATGGCGTGGACATCGACAACCTCGCCCACATCGAAAACTACGGCACCATTCAAGGCGTCGGCGCCGGTGGCGTGGACAAGGCCGGCTTCGCCAATGGCAGCGAAGGTATCGCCCTGGGTGGCGGCTACATTCTCAACGCCCGCGGCGCGCTGATCAGCGGCGCCGACAGCGCGATTCTGGTCGACGACGGCAGCGGCAATTCGGGGCTGGCCGCGACCACGCTGGAAAACTTCGGCCGCATCGAAGGCCTGAACGGTTTTGGCGTGAAGTTCGTCGGCGAGTTCGCCGACAGCGTAATCAACAACGGCACTATCAGCGGCAGCAACGGCCTGGCGCTGGACCTGGGCGGTGGCGATGACCGCCTGACGCTGCGCAACGGCAGCCGCTTCATCGGCATCGTCGATGGCGGCAGCGGCACCGATCAGGTGGTCATGGACGATGCGCTCGGTGGCGATTTCGGCGCCAGCCGCAACTTCGAGTGGCTGGAGGTCCGCCAAGGTGCCTGGACGCTGAACGGCAGCGGTGACTTCAGCGATGGCGGCGTAGTTCGCAATGGCGCCACCCTGATCAACCACGGCGGCATCGCTGGCACCCTGACTGTCGATGCCGGCGGCGTGTATGCCGGGGGCGGCTCGGTGGGCAGCCTCAACGTCAACGGCACCCTGCGCACCGACACCCGCCTGGGCCGTGCGACCATTGTTCACGATTTGACCATGGGCAAAGCTGCCACCCTCGCCTACGGCGTCAACGCCGACGGCAGCAGCGCGCCGGTGGTGGTCGGCGGTGTCGCCAACCTCAATGGCGCGACGCTCGCGGTGAATCCCGGCAGCGGCAGCTACCCTTGGCAGAGCCACTACACGGTGCTGCAAGCGGCACAAGTCAACGGCACGTTCGGCCAGGTCACCAGCGACTACGCATTCCTGACGCCAACCCTCGCTTACACCGCGACTCAGGTCGACCTGACCTACACCCGCAACGACATAGCATTCAACGAGTTCGCCACGACTGCCAACGGCAACAATGCCGCCAACAGCCTGGCCTCGATCGGCAAAAACAATGCGCTATACAACGCCTTGCTCAACACCACTCAAAACAGCGCCGGTGCGGCAATCGAACAACTGGCCGGGACCAGCAATGCCAACCTGACCAGCGCCACGCTCAGTGCCAGCAGTCAGGTCGGCAGCAGCATGCTCGCAGCGATGCAGCAAACGGCCGGGCCGGGTTTGCTGGTCGGTCTCGATCAGCGCGACACGCCGGTGCTGGCCGCCAGTGGCGTGCCGGCGGCGGCACGCAATCTCAATGACCCGAACGCTCGCGGCCGCCTCTGGCTGCAAGGTATCGGTGGCTACGGCAAGCTTGATGGCGAACATGGCAGCAGTGGTCTGGAGCAACGCACCCAGGGCAGCTTGCTCGGTGCCGACTGGGCGCTGAACCCGGCCTGGCGCGTGGGCGTTCTCGGCGGTTACTCGCAGACCGATCTGGATGCCAGCGGCGTCGATGGCGAGGTCGACAGCTGGCACGCCGGGGTTTATGCGCTGCATCAGAACGGCCCGCTCGCCCTGCGCCTCGGCGCTGCGTACAGCGCTCACCAAGGCGACAGCCAGCGCAGCATCGTTTTCAACGGTTTCAGCGATCGTCCGAAAGGCGACTACGACGCCGACAGCCAACAAGCCTTCGCCGAACTCGGCTACGCCATGGGCAGCGGCCGGCTCAGCGCCGAACCGTTTGCCAGCCTCGGTTACCAGCGCTACCACCGCGACCGCTATCAGGAAAAAGGCGGCGCCGCGGCGCTGCAAATCGACAGCCAGACCCAGGACAATTTCAGCAGCACTCTCGGCTTGCGGCTGGCGCACTTGAGCAGCCTGGACAACGGCATGAGCGTCACCCCACGCCTGGCCCTCGGCTGGAAACACACCTATGGCGATGTCAGCAGCTCGACGCGCCAGGCGTTTGTAACCGGTGGCACGGCGTTCAATGTCGAGGGCAGCGCGCTGGATCGCGACAGTCTGATGTTGGAAGCCGGACTTGATGTCGGAGTCTCGGCACGGCACTCGCTTGGCCTGGGTTACAGCGGCGAGATCGGCAGCAACAGCCGCAACCACGGGCTGATCGGGCAGTGGCAGATGAGCTTTTAAGCACCTCGACCGCCACGGCAGCCCGGCCTGGCTGTAGGAAAAAGCGCCCAGTAAGCCGCGTAAAAAAGGTCCGGTGTCGAAACTGCCGGACTTTTTCATCCGATACGCTCCGACGTCGCCTGCACATATACGAGAAGCAGCCGACAGCGGACTTTTGAGGGCCTCCATAGAGTTGAGTCTTCACTCTCTGGAAAAGGCTTTCCTTGATGCGTACTCAACACGGATGTAAACCAGAACACTTGGCGCTGGCCATTTCCCTGGCCCTCGGTTGCGTAGAGTTTGCCAACGCCGAGCAACCCTCTGAAGCCGCTGAACCGTTTGCAACCATCGCGGCACCGCAGCCAACCGAAGCCAGCGCCAAGGAGAAGGCTGCTGAACGACTTCAGAGCTTTCTCAGTGATCCGGGAACGGTGCCCATCGTTTTCGAAACCGCGCAGAAAACCTTCAAGGGCACTGCGGTCAACGATCTGATCAGCCTCAAGGACGGTGCCAGCTTCACCGGCCGACTGGACGGTGGCGAGGGCGACAACGTCCTGTTTCTTGATGCCACCGACGGCGGTGCATTGAAAGACACACGCAACTTCAACGGGCTGGTCGTTGCCAAGGGCGACTGGACGTCGAATTCCAAGGGAGACTTCAAGGAAGGTGTGCTGGTTCAAGGTGGCACAGCCCTGACCAACCTCGGAAGTATCAAAGGCGACGTGTATGTCGATAACGGCGGGAGCTTTGCTGGCAAAGGCGCGGTGGCCAATCTGCATATCGGCGGCCTGCTCACCGTCAACGGATCGCTGGGGGCGCCGCGGGTCAAAGGCGATCTGCGCCTGGCGCCAACCGCCGAGCTGGCGTATGAGGTCACGCCTTCTGGCAGTCAAACGATCAAGGTCGATGGCACTGCCGCGCTCGCCGGCGCCACTTTAAATATCGTCGCCGCAGAGGGGGAGTATCCGCAGAGCAGCCAGTACAAGATCATCGAAGCAGGCGCGGTGGAAGGTGAATTCGGCACCATTCGCAACAACCTTGCGTTCATGACCGCTACACCTCAATACAACAAGAAATCGGTCGGGCTCACCTATGCCCGGAATGACGTGGCGCTGGAAGAGGTGGCTACGACTGACGCCGGCCGCGCGGTCGCCGAGAGCATTATCGAGCCTGTCGCGCCATCTCCATCAGCGATACCAACATCAACGCCAAAGCCACCGCCGGTGGAACCCGTTCCAACCTTGGCGCCGCCATCTGCACTCGCCGCCGCACCTGCATCAGCCCCTGAGCAGGAACAAACCGTCATTGCACAAGCAGAGCTGGCCGCCGAACAGCCCGCGCCTGTATCGATGAAACCGGCAAACACTGCAGTCGCCGCACTCCTGTCCAGCGACAAGACCACCGCCCCCATCGCCCTCGAACAACTTGCCGCTGGCAGCAACGCCAACCTCGCCAAAGCCACCCTCAGCAGCATTACGCCCGTGAGCGCCAGCATGCTTTCAGCGATGCAGCAGTTGAGCAACCACTCGGACAGGACGTACACATCGGCCAACTCGCCTCGCCAGGCATCCACTGCTGCCGACACCGGCCGGGTATGGATTCAGGCACTCGGCCATGGCGGCAAGGTCGATCGCGATGTCGACAGCACCCTCAAGCACGCTACCCACGGTCTGGTCCTGGGCGCCGACTGGCGGCTCGATGAGCAATGGCATGTCGGCCTGCTCGGCGGCAAATCGCAAACCCGACTCGACGCCCGCCAATACGACGGCGACCTCGACAGCTGGCACCTCGGCGCCTACGCCGTACGCCAGGACGGCCCGATGGCCCTGCGCCTCGGCGCAACCTGGGCCAGCCACGAAGGCAGCAGCAAACGCCGCGTCGCCTTCAACGGCTTCAGCGACCGCCTGCAGGGAAACTACAACGCCAACACCCAGCAAGCCTTCGCCGAACTCGGCTACAACTTCGGCCGCCACAACGCTACCCTCGAACCCTTCGCCAGCCTCGGCTATCAACGCTACCAGCGCGACAGCTACCGCGAGAAAGGCGGCGACGCAGCCCTCGAAGTCTTCGAACAAACCCGCGGCAACCTCAGCAGCACCTTCGGCCTGCGCGCCGCCCACACCACACGACTGGACAACGGCATGCGCCTGACCCCGCGCTTCAGCGCCGGCTGGAAACACACCTTCGGCGAAATCGACAACCACACGCACCAACAACTGATCGAAGGCGGAAAACGCTTCGAAGTCGCCGGCGCCGCACTGGACCGCAATAGCCTGTCCATCGACGCCGGACTCGACCTCGGCCTCTCCGCCAACCACACCGTCGGCTTCGGCCTCACAGCCGAAGCAGGCAATGACAGCCGGACTCATGGCGTGATGGGACAGTGGCGGATGGCGTTTTGATTAGGTGAGTTGTTAGCCTGTAGTCAGTGATTCAGTAAAAGCCCCTCACCCTAGCCCTCTCCCGAAGGGAGAGGGAACTGATTGTGGCGGATGTAAGAGATACGCCGACCTGCGATACCGAGTCGAACGCAAATGCCAAATCCAACCAAAATCGGCTCCCTCTCCCTCGGGAGAGGGCTGGGGTGAGGGGAAGTCCACTACAAATTCCAAGTCGAACAACCGCTCTTCACCACTCAACAATGAGCGCCAGCTCGAGTGCTCTTGATCTTGATCTTGCCTAACCGGCGACATCGGAAGGCTGAGCGGAGGGATTGATCCGGGCGTGGGAGCGCAGCGACCGTCTGGCGCAGCCAGACACAGCGGAAGGAGGTGCAGCGAAGCAA